>DASQCY010000027.1:0-6799 GCA_035634495.1 Allostellaceae bacterium | reverse complement strand
GATCGTCTTCGATCCGCTGCCGCCGGATGCTCTGAGTCGGTTCGCGACGGAAAGTCTTGCCGCCTACAACGTTGCTGTGACAGGCGAGTCGAGTTGGTATCCGGTCAGTTTTTTCCTCAAGAGTTCAGGCGGGGAATGGCTAGGGGGCGCTGCTCGGCGAGATCCGGGGTGGCTGGCTGCACGTCAGAATTCTCTGAGTGGACTCGGCCGCGCGGAGCCGGGGCAATGGCACTCGACTCCTCCGGGCGGCGGAAAACTATGCCGCCGAACGTGGCTGCTTCGCCTCGACATTGGAAACACACAGCTTCCAGGCGCGGCCGTTCTACGAGAAGCGCGGCTAGGAGGTTTTCGGCACCCTGGAAGATTACCCGCCCGGTCACGCGAAATTCTTTATGCGCTAGCGGCTGGCGGCGGCTCCGGCTTAGGATCCGTGGATTCGACTACACGGTGGCGGGTGCGCGGCGAAGATCCGCCGCGGCGTTGATAATGCGGGCGAGTTCCGGCTGGCGCCCGAGCAGTTGGCGAAAATCGACGATATCCAGGCTCAGAAGCGTACATGGCTTTGTCGCAACGATCGTCGCATTGCGTGGGTCGCCAGTCAGCAATGCCAGCTCGCCAAAGAAGTCCCCTGGCCCATAAGATATCGACGCCGGCCTCCCGCGGATTTCGAGTTCTCCCGAGGCGACAAAATACATGCAATCCCCGCGCTCGCCGCGCCGCATGATGACCGCTCCGGCCGGATAGTCGCGCGGCCGCAGCAAGCGCGCCACATCGGCGATAACCGCTGCCCCGACGTCGTGGAAGAACGGAACCTTGGCGACAAGGTCCCAGGTTCGCAGGAACTCACGCCGCCGCGTCTCTTCGGCATAGCCGGACGCGAGAATGCCGGCCCACAACGCGAAGACGAGAATGCCGCTGACCATGACGATCCCGGCCAGCATCCGACCCAGCACGGTTTGCGGTACGACATCGCCGTATCCGGTGGTCGTCATCGTGACGATCGCCCACCAGAGCGCCGCCGGGATCGACCCGAAGGCATCGGGTTGGGACGCGCGCTCCAAGAGATAGACGAGGCTCGCCGCGAGCAGGAGGAGGATGCCAAAGCCGAGCAGAACCGAGAGCAACGCGTGTCGGGCATTGCTGATCACCCGCTCCAGGCTCGCAAGGCCGGGAGAGTAGCGGACGAGCTTGAACGCCCAGATGAAGCCGAACAGGCTCGCGTAGCGGGGAGAAAACACGATGTCGAGCACGCCGGGAAGCGCGCCGAGGAAATCGAATGTGCCGCCGAGCGATTTGGCCCAGGCAAAACGTGCGCGCCACTTTCTTTGGTGCGCCGCGCCGGGCGCTCCTGGCGCGGCCATCAGACGAAGGATGTATTCGGCAAAGAAGAAGGCGCAGACGACTTGAAACCCGGCCTCGAGCGCGGCGCCATAACCCTCGCGCCACTCCCCCACCGTGTCGGCGAGCATGATGCCGATCCCGGCCGCGACCATTGCATGATGCACGCCGCGAAAGATCCGTGCGGGAAGGCCGCGGGTCTCGGGATGCAGAATCTGGTAGAGACGCTCCTCGTCCATGCTCCATTGTAGAGATTCGGCGGCGCGCCCGGAATAGCATGCATCTTTTCCGAGCGTTACCGAAGCCGCCCTCTCGGTGGGGCGGGCTCCTTGGGGGTTTCGGCAGGCGTTTCCCGCGCGCGGCGATTCCTGATATAGGGGTCGGGATTGCGGGGGACGGTGGCGATTTTTCCGAATAACCGGCGAGCCCTTCTCGCCTTTGTCCACGACGTGCTGATGGCTGCGCTGTCGGTAGTCGTTTCGCTCTATCTCCGGCTTGGGGGCGACATCGTCGATTACGAGCCGCGCCTGACTATCACCTACATCCTTGGCTTTACAGTGATTGCGGCGAGCGTGTTTCTGCTCACCGGCCTTTATCGCGGTATCTGGCGCTACGCCTCGCTTCCCGATCTCTTCAACATCGCCCGCGCCGTGACCCTTACGGTGGCGGTCTTCCTGCCGGTGATGTTCGTGATCACCCGTCTCGAGGCCTTGCCGCGTTCGACGTTGCTGATCGATTGGTTCGTGCTGATCGCGCTGTTGGGCGCGCCGCGGCTCGCCTATCGACTGTTCAAGGACCGCGGCCTCGACCACATACTCGAACGCGCCAAGCATCCGAGCGTGCCGGTGCTGCTGATCAGCGCCAAGGACGGGGCCGACACCTTCATCCGCGAGATGACGCGGGACCCGCGCGCGGTCTACCGCGTGGTCGGCGTCCTTGCCGATACGCCCTCGCGCGTCGGCCGGGAGATCTATCGTGTGCCGGTCCTGGGCACGATCGACGCGCTCGAGGATGTCGTCGAGCGGCTCGATCGCCGCGGCAGGCGCCCGCAAAAGCTGATCGTCACGGCGCAGAATTTTACCGGAGCACAGGTCCGAAGGCTGCTCGAGCGCGCCGATGCTCTTGCGATACCGCTCGCGCGCCTCCCGAGGCTCACAGATTTTCGCCGCAACCTCGACGATGCCGAACGCGCCGTTGAGCCGATCGCCCTCGAGGATCTTCTTGGTCGACCGCAAGCCGTGCTCGACCGAGACGGGATGGCGCAGCTGATAACCGGGCGTCGCGTGCTCGTTACGGGAGCCGGCGGCACGATCGGCGCCGAGCTCGCCCGGCAGATAGCGGCCTTCGCGCCCGGCCGGCTCGTGCTGCTCGACAACGGCGAATTCGCGCTCTATGCGATCGATGCAGAGCTGCGCGAGCGCTTTCCGGAACTGGCACCGCTGCCGCTGTTGCGTGATGTGCGCGAGCGCGCGCAGGTCGAAGAAGTCGTCGTCGCCGAAAGGCCCGAGATCGTATTTCATGCGGCGGCCCTGAAGCACCTGCCGATGGTCGAGGCCAACCCGATCGAGGGCGTGTTGACCAACATCATCGGCAGCCGCAACGTCGCAGAAGCGGCGCGGGCCTTCGGCGCCTCGCTCGTCGTCATGATCTCGACCGACAAGGCGGTCAACCCGACGAGCGTGCTGGGGGCCAGCAAACGCCTTGCCGAGAGCTTCTGCCAGGCGATCGACCTGTACGAGGCGCGCCGCCGCGCACCCTATAGACAGGGAACCCGTTATGTGACCGTACGTTTCGGCAACGTGCTCGGCTCCCCCGGGTCGGTCGTGCCGTTATTTGCGCGCCAGCTCGCCGCCGGCGGGCCGCTGACCGTCACTCATCCCGACGTGTCGCGTTTTTTCATGACGGTACGCGAGGCCGTCGAGCTGGTTTTGCAGGCTTCTGCCCTATCGCCTGCCTCCGAGACAACGGAGGCGCGCGGCAAGATTTTCGTCCTCGACATGGGCGAGCCGGTCAAGATCGCCGACCTTGCGCACCAGATGATCCGCCTCGCCGGGCTGCGCGCCGACCGCGACATCAAGATCGCGTTCATCGGGCTGCGCCCCGGCGAAAAGCTTCACGAGGAGCTGTTCCATTCCGCCGAGCCGCTGATGCCGACGGCGAACCCGGCGATTCGCCTCGCCGCACCGCGCGCCGCCGACTACGCGATGCTCGTCCGCTCGATCGACGAGCTCGAGGAGTACGCCCGCCTGCGCCGTGAAGACCGAGTACTCGGGCTGCTCGAGCGCCTGGTGCCCGAATACCGCCGCAGCACCCCCGGACCGAGCGCCGCCGCGGCATCAGGGGATTGAGCCGTTCGGCCGAGCAAGGCTTCCCTGGTGCACGGGAAGATACAGCGAAGAACGCCTTCGCGGACGGTTCTCGGGCGCCATTGGCCCTCGCAACCCGCTGGAATTCCTCAGAATCTGGACGCAAATCCCTAGCTGAGCGAACAGAGAATTAAATGCGGCGAACAGGGAATTAAATGGGGCCTAACAAGGAGTTAAATTGATCTTACGGGAATTGCCGATCGCCGAGATTTGCTGTGCCTTGGGGACAGAGATTAGGCCCGGGAGTTCGGTCGGCGACTCATTTTAGTAGTGCTATCAACTCAGCTTAGTAATCCTATCAACTCAGCAGCTTTTCCAACTCCGCGAGGGTGTCCGCCTCGCGGACGGGCTTGTCCCAGCGGATGCGGTGAATACGCGGGAAGCGCATCGCCACCCCGGATTTGTGACGGGTCGAACGGTGCACGCTGTCGAAAGCGATCTCGAGGACGATCTCCGGTGTGACCTCCCGCACCGGTCCCCAGCGCCGAACAGTGTTGTTGCGTACCCAGCGGTCGAGCCGCCGCAATTCCTCGTCGGTGAAGCCCGAATAGGCCTTGCCGACCGGCATCAGCTCGCCGCCGCTCCAGGCACCGAAGGTATAGTCGGAATAGAACGACGAACGCTTGCCGTGGCCGCGCTGGGCGTACATCAAGACCGTGTCGAGGGTCAGCGCACCACGCTTCCACTTGAACCACGGACCCTTGGGCCGGCCGGCAACATAGGCCGAATCCGCCCGCTTCAGCATCAGCCCCTCGATACCGCGCTCGCGTGCGCCGTCGCGCAATTCGCGCAATTCCGCCCAGCTGGCGAACGGCACCAGCGGCGAAAGATCAAGCCCCTGGCGCCGCTCCCGCGTGTACCATGATTCGAGCCGCCGCCGGCGCTCGGCGAAGGCGTAGCCACGCACGTCTTCGCCACCCTCGCGCAGCATGTCGTAAAGCCGCACTGCGGCCGGAAAGTCGCGCAGCAGCTTGGCGTTCGGGGTCTTGCGGTTGAGCCGCTGCTGCAGATCGTTGAACGAGGCCACCTCGCCTTCACGCAAGACGAGGAGCTCGCCATCGAGTGTGACCTCGGCCGGCATTGCCGCGAGAACCTCTGGAAAGGCGGAGCCGATCTCGTCCCCGGAGCGCGAATAAAGCCGCCTTTCGGTGCCGCGAGCGACCAGTTGAACGCGGATGCCGTCCCATTTCCACTCGGCGAGGTAATCGCGCGGGTAGAGGCCCTCGATGTCCCCATCTTCCAGCGGCTGGGCTAGCATCAGCGGGCAGAAGGTAGGCAGATCGCCGGTCTGCGGTGCCGGACGGCGGCCTTCGAGCCAATCGAACAGCGCGTCGTAGGGCGGTGCCAGAGCATGCCAAATTTCTTCGATGCGATCGACCTCGACGCCGCCCCATTCGGCGAGCGCGGTCTTGGCGAGCCGTGCCGAAACGCCGATCCGCAGACTGCCGGTGACGAGCTTCAGGAGCGCCCAGCGCCCGGTCGCGTCGAGTGACTCGAGCCACGGTTCGAGCAGGCGCCCGACCTCGCCGCGGCTCGTCCCTTTGAGCTGTTCGACAATCTCGGCGAGGCTCGGGACACGGTCCGCGCCGCCGGGGGTCTCAGGCCAGATCAGCGACACGGTCTCGGCGAGATCGCCGACGAAATCATATGACCACTCCAGCAGCTCGGGATCGACCCGCGTGGCGGCAAGCGCCCGCACCTGGCTCGGTTTCGCCGCGTCGAAAACCAGCTCGCCGGTCAATGCTGCCAACGCCCAGCCCCGTTCCGGATCGGGAACGCCGGCGAAATATTCCCGCATCAGCCGCAGCTTGCCGTTGCGCGACGGGGTGAAGAGGAGAGCATCGAGGAGCGCCGCGAAGCGGTTCACGATTGCCCCTCACCCTGACCCTCTCCCCGCAAGCGGGGCAAGGGAGGATCTCGGCAGAAGCCACTCGCCTCGCGTCAGCGGGGAGAGGGAGGGGCAGGAGGGTGATAAGCGGTTCACTCGTCCTCCTCGAAACCGGAAAGGGCCAGCGCGCGGGCGCGGTAGCCCTTTTTGGTGGCGTAGTGGACGAGCGCTTCCTCACGACCGTGCGTGACCCAGATCTCCTCGGCCGCAACGTCGTCGATGGTCGCGGTCAGCTCGTCCCAGTCGGCGTGATCGGAGATGACCAGCGGCAGCTCGACGCCACGCGCCTTGCCGCGCTGGCGCACCCGCATCCAGCCCGAGGCCATCGCGACAAGCGGGTCAGGCAGCCGCCGCGACCAAGGGTCGGCGGTGGCGGAGGGCGGCGCCAGGACAACGCGGCCCTTGAGCGCCTCGCGGGCGACCCCGGTTAGCGGCACCACCGGCCCGAGGCGAATACCCACGCTCTCATAAAGCTCGGTGAGCTTGATCAGCGCGCCGTGCAGATAGACCGGCTGCTCGTATCCCGCCCGCCGTAGCAGCGCCAGCACCCGCTGGCACTTACCGAGCGCATAGACCCCGACAAGATGGCAGCGCTCTGGAAACAGAGCCAGCGAATGCAGCAGCTTGTCGATCTCCTGAGTGTCCGGCGGATGACGGAACACCGGCAACCCAAAGGTTGCCTCCGTGATAAAGGCATCGCAATTGCAAGGCTCGAACGGCGCGCAGGTCGGGTCCGGCCGGCGCTTGTAGTCGCCGGAGACAACCACCCGGCTGCCGCGGCATTCAAGCACGATCTGCGCGCTGCCGAGCACGTGACCGGCCGGGACGAGCCGCACCGTCACATCACCTGCCGAAACGGTCTCGCCATAGGGCAGCGGTTGCAGCGAGCCGCCAGCCGCATCGCCGTAACGCTGTCGCATGATCGCGATCGTCGCCGGCGTGGCGAGCACCTGCTCGTTACCGGATCGGGCGTGATCGCCGTGCCCATGGGTAATCACCGCGCGCGGCACCGGGCGGATAGGGTCGATGTGAAAGTCGCCGGCCTCGCAGTAGAGCCCGGTTGAGGTCGTCCTGATCCAGGTTTCCGGCCGCGGGGCAACGAACGCCATTAAAGCACCGCCCAGTGGTTGCAGATTTCCCCTTTTATAGGAGGCGGGCGGCGGTTTACGAGATCAGAGATCGGGCATCGCCGCCAGACGCCTGATCT
>DASQCY010000026.1:0-3658 GCA_035634495.1 Allostellaceae bacterium | reverse complement strand
TCGGCACCGACGCCTTTGACCGGCGCGCCGCGCGGCCGCAAGGTCGAGAAGTCGTACCCGATCCCGCCGCCTTGCTGCATCGTCAGCGCCGCCTCGCGCAGGTGGGCGAAGATCCCGCCCATATCGTCGGGGATCGTTCCCATAACGAAGCAGTTGAACAGGGTCACTGAGCGCCCGCTGCCCGCGCCCGAGACGACGCGGCCAGCCGGTAGGAATCTAAAATCGGCCATTGCCGAGTAAAATCGTTTGGCCCACAGCGCGGAGTCGCGCTCGGAGGCGGCGAGTGCCCTCGCCACGCGCTGCCAGGTATCCTCGATCGTCTTGTCAACCGGCTCGCCCGAAGGTCCCTTCAGCCGATACTTCATGTCCCAAATCTGTTGCGAGATCGAGGCGACGACAGCCATGGTCGAGAGTTCCTCCTTTTCAACCGAGAAGGATACCACAGTTCTGGATTCGTTCGATCGGACTTTCCTCTCAACCGCGATCGTGGTTTCACGTCTGAGCGGACGTACTCCTCGGGGCTCGTGCAGTAACACGAGACGCCGCTTGGTTCAGAGCTTCGGCCTCGCGCAGCAGTGCTGCAGTAGCGGCCTCGACCCGTTCCTCGAGTTCGGCCATTACTCGGCGGCGGGGCCAGCCGGCCGGTATCGGCGCGAGGAATTCGAGAACAATCCGGCCTGGGCGTTTGAGAAAGCTTCGCCGTCCCCAGAAGTATCCGGAATTGACCGCGACCGGAACGAGCGGCACCGCCAGAGCCTGGTAGAGGGCGGCGACACCAGGCTGATAGGGAAGGCGCGCGCCCGGCGCGACCCGCGTCCCCTCCGGGAAAATAATGATCGGCCGTCCTTCAGCAGCGACCGGTCGGGCCGCCGCGATCATACGCCGCAACGCGCTGGCGCCGGCCTTGCGGTCGATTCCGATCGAGCCGGCGCGTGTCGCGTACCACCCGTAGAACGGCAGGAGCAGCAGCTCGCGCTTTACCACGGCCGCGGGGTCGCTGAGCACTACGAGCGGGATCAGGGTATCCCAAGCGGACTGATGCTTCATCGCGATGATGCAGCCGCCGCGCGGAATACGATCGAGCCCCCGGATTTCGTGATCGAGTCCGACGATGATCCGGAGCAGGAAGAGGATGCTTCGCGCCCAAAACCGGCCGAACTGCATCGTCACTGGTCGCGGCGCGATCAGAAACGGCAACCCGATCGTGCCGGCGATCACCGTCCAGGCGAAGAAGGCGAAGTTAAAAGCGAGCGCTCTTGCCCAGATCATCGTCCGATCTCTGCTTCGGCGGACCGTACGGTAGGCACCGAACGTAGTCGCTCGACAACAGGGCGGAGCAGCGCTCCCAGATACTTGCCGTATTCGCTCGCCAGCAGCAGCACGGTGCTGCGCGAAGCCCACCAATGTTCCTGGCTGACGTCGTCGGGGAAGACCGGATGCGCAATGATTTCGACCTCGGGCATGGCGCGGTCCAATTCGAGGAGACTGCGCGGCATGTGGTACCAAGCCGTGACGAGACGCAGGCTGCTAAAGCCTTGCTGCCGCATCCATTGTGCCGTCTCCCGCGCGTTGCCGAGAGTATTGTCGGCGTCGTGGCCGAGAGCTGTACAGCAAGTCGCCCAGTCCGGGGCGTTACCCGAAACCCGCAGCAGCTCCTCCAGATCGACCTGTTGATTGACCCCCGACACGAAAAGCTTGCGCCCCTTTCCATCGCGCAACAGGTCCATGCCACTCTGCAGGCGCAAACGACCACCGGTCAGCACCACGATCGCATCGGTGGGCGCCGGCTGATTCTCGGGCGAGGGTGGAGTCGCGAACCAAATAAAACCGGCGACCGACAATACGAAAAGTGCGGCACTAGTGATCGCCGACCGGCGCACAGCGCCCGATAGCTCACGAATAACATGGCTCACGGCATGAGCCGGAGGCGGCGTGGCATAGTGATCCGTGCCGCCGCTGTCGTCGCGATCCGACCTGCCAACGGCCGAACGAGTGGGGCCAACACCAGTCGTGCGTCCGCAATTCCACCCGGCCAGGCAAGGGAACCGAGCGCGTGTGTGCTCACGCCGAGCCGTGCGGCGCGGATCACTCTGATCGGCATGTTGTACCACATCTCTGGACCGATATCGTCTCCTGCCGGCATTCTCGTCCCCGAGCACCGCTATCGCCGGAACTGTATCGACAACAGCCCTGGCGACCTTCATCCCGGTCCTCGTGAGCTTCGCACAGCTCACGAGAATGCGTCCAGACGGGAACCATAGCTTCCTTGGTCATTACACGTCGTTGCGTCGCAGCATCGAGGCAAATATGCTGCGCGGCACCCGTGAATTAGGCCCGATTCGGGGGCTGCCAAAGCGGGCCAGGGTGAGGCTGAGGCGACATGCGGGCCGCATAGTGGGAGGAATGCAATGCGTCACAATGGGCTGGCCGCTGCGATAAGTCAGCTCAATGGGCTTTTTTCGGCGGTGCGCCATGGCGACTGAAACTGCTGCTTCTAAAGTCGGGGTTGTAACTGCGCTTCGCAGTGTCTCGCGAGACTGACCGGATGAACTTTGGGCGATGTCGGTCGGCCTGTTTGACGCGATCATTCGTACCTTCTATCGCGTCTGTGAATTCACCGACGATCCGGCCTGTGTTCTGCGGGTCGGGCTGAGTCCGGCGCGCGCTCCCGTGTCGTTGTCCGATGGCACGCGAGTCGAAATCGGCGGATTGGTCGGGACCTTGCATTTTGGAATCAGCATCTGCCACGCTCTAAGCCCGGCGGACCCGACTCCGCTGGGCCTGCGTAGTGCGAAACCAGGTCCTGCATTCGCTTCATGCGCTGGCCTTTTATGTCGAGAGCGAACCCGCTTTGCGGCAGATACGGGCGCTTCGCGGCGAGGCCGCACTGTCAGCCCGGCTCGGGATATCGCAGGTGCAACGCGTGGCCGAACGATTCGGATTTGAGCGAGTACCGACGAACTTCTCCCGTTGTCAGCGGCTATATGCCCCTGGCGAGAGCTGTACCGTGTGGGCATTGACGCGCGCGTTCAACCCCGCTGCGGTATCTCGGCAGCCGTTCCTTCGCGATCACCACGAATTGTGGATTTCCCGAGCCGAACTTTTGGGGCGCTACGGCCGTCCGCGGAGGTCGTCCGGGACGAACCGGCCCGACGAGTTAATCGCAGGGTCAGCCGACGACTTTGCCGGTGGTCAATTGGCCAAATAGCCGCCATTGCTCGCCGTCGAAGGAGCCATCTGAATTTGCTTGATCGGGGCAAAGTCCGTGGGGCTCGTATTGATCGTGTTTCCGGGCAACAGCATCGGCACGGAGAAATCGTGCAAGTTTGCCGCCTTCTTCATGATGTTCTCTCGTGTCGGATTGTCGTCGCATTGCTTCAGCACCTGCACCAGCGTCTGGGGCACCGAAGGGGCATAGCCGCCTTGCGGATCGCCTGAGCGGCGAATTTCGGGATGGCGGTATTGACCAAGACAGCGGCGCCGGCGGCCTTCATGCCGATCACCCGCGAACCGACCGTGGGGTCCGTCGTCTCGTAGGCTGCGGCGACGACGATCATCGATTGGCCCTCGTCGCCAAGGCCATCTTTGAGACCCTTTTACATAATCCTTGCCGAAATCGTCGTTCTGGTACAGCACACCGATTTTGCCGTCCGGCTTG
>DASQCY010000025.1:0-11988 GCA_035634495.1 Allostellaceae bacterium | reverse complement strand
GTGGCGTGGACAACGGCGGCGATACGTTTCTGCTCGATCGTGAAATATTGACCAAACCGCGCATCCCACATGACGACGCCGCTGGCGGCGAGAACCAGGATCAGGATCGTCATACCCCAGAACAGGATCTTCTGGCCGGCATTGTAGCGGCCAACCTCCGGGAGGTTCTCGTCGTGCTTGGCGACGACGTCGCCGATATGCTTCATCCAAAGGCTGTCGTCGCGCCCCCATAAATTGTACCGCCAGAAGCGGAAGAACAGACCGGAGAAGGTCAATACCAGGGCGACGCCCATCCACGGATGGAGAATGCGAGTCCAAGTCCCGCCGCCGAACAAGTCCGTAAGGAAAAACAACGCGGGATGAAACAATGACATCCCGCTCAAGGCGAGGAGGATCAGGATGATCGCATTGAGCCAATGATTGACCCGGGCGGCAGGCGTGTAACGGCCGACGGTGCCGTGTTTGCGCTCGATCATTGACCGCCCCGCTCATCGATCGTCTTCTTCGCCTGCTCCTCGTCAGCCTCTTCAACCTCGTTCGGGCCGCCAGTGACATAGTGTAGAAAGCCAAACAAGGCGGTGAGCCCCAGCCCGACCAAGGCGAGCGGCTTGGCCGCTCCTTTCCATGCCTGGACTAGCGGGCTGATTTTCGGGTCCTTGGGAAGGCCCGCATAAAGCTCCGGCCGGTCGGCATGCTGGAGCACATACATGACGTGCGTGCCGCCGACGCCGGGCGGATCGTAAACCCCGGCCTTGTCGTAGCCGCGCTCATTGAGGTCGACGATGCGCGACTGGGCGAATTCGATCATGTCGCTCTTGGTGCCGAACGAGATCGCCTGTGTCGGGCAGGCTTTGGCGCAGGCCGGCTCTAGGCCAACCGAGACGCGGTCGGAGCACAAGGTGCACTTATAGGCCTTCTGATCCTTCTTGGAGATGCGCGGGATATTGAACGGGCAGCCCTTGACGCAATAGCCGCAGCCGATACAGTTCTCCGCGATAAAGTCTACAATGCCGTTCGAATATTGGACGATGGCGCCCGGTGCAGGGCACGCTTTGAGGCAGCCGGGGTCGGCGCAATGCATGCAGCCGTCCTTGCGGATCAGCCATTCGAGCTTGCCCTCCTCCGGCTCGACCTCGCTGAAGCGCATCAAGGTCCAGGTGTTCTCGGTCAGGTCGTGCGGGTTCTGATAGCTCCCGACATTGATCCCGATTTCGTCGCGCAGATCGTTCCACTCGTAGCAGGCCGCCTGACAGGCCTTGCAGCCGATGCATTTGGAGATATCGATAAGCTTTGCTACCTCTTCGGTCTCGCGCACGCTCGGTGACGGGCTCGTGGCGGCGGAGCGGCGAGTAATGTCGAGGGATTGCAGGGTAGACATGTTTATGTCTCCCTAGACCGACGGCGTCGCGGGTTCGACATCGACCAGAAACGCCTTGAATTCAGGGGTCTCAACGTTTGCGTCGCCGACATAGGGCGTCAGTATGTTGGCGGCATAACCCTTCTTCGTCTGGCCGGTAAAGCCCCAATGGATCGGTATCCCAACGGTATGGATCACCTTGCCGTCGATGTGAAGCGGGCGGATGCGCTTCGTCACTACCGCCACCGCGATGATCTGGCCACGGTTGCTCCTGACCTTTATCGGATCGCCGTTATTGATGCCCTTCTCCTTAGCGAGCGCCTCGCCAATTTCGACGAATTGCTGCGGCTGCAGTGTTGCGTTGATGTGGCAGTGCTTGGCCCAGAAGTGAAAGAGCTCCGTCAGGCGATAAGTCGTCGCGACATAGGGGTAATCGTCCGCTCTACCGAAGACCTCGAGATCGCTCTTGAACACGCGAGCAACCGGATTGGCGTTGACCTGTGGATGCAACGCATTGGCAACCGGTGCCTCGAAGGGCTCGTAATGCTCGGGAAATGGTCCGTCACGCATCATGCCGAGGGTGAAGAAGCGTGCCACACCTTCCGGATTCATGATGAACGGGTTCATCCCCGCCTCTGGTTTTACTGTGGGCGGGTAATCAGGCACATCCGCGCCGGACCATTTTTTGCCGTCCCATTCGATCACCTTTCGCTTTGGGTTCCAGGGTTTACCTTCGAGATCGCATGAGGCGCGATTGTAAAGGATCCGCCGATTGACCGGCCACGCCCAAGCCCAATTCGGTGCAAGGCCCGACTCGTATGGGTCGGCATTGTCGCGCCGAGCCATTTGGTTGCCTTTTTCGGTGAAGCAACCGGAATAGATCCAGCAGCCGCACGCGGTTTTGCCGTCATCGCGGAGCTGGGCGAAGCCGTCGAGCTGCTGTCCGGCCCTCAGCAATACGACTGAGGCGTCCTTGGGATCGGTTATGTCCTCGACGACGTAACCGTTGATCTCGCGGGCAATCTCCTCCGGGCTCGGCGCATCAGTGAGTTTGTAAGGCCAGCGCAGGCCGAGAATCGGATCGGGGAATGCGCCTCCCTCTTTGCGGTACATTTCGCGCAAACGCAGGAACAGATCGGACATGATCAAGATGTCGCTGCGGCTCTCACCGGGTCCGTCGGCGCCTTTCCAATGCCACTGCAGCCAGCGTCCCGAATTGGTCAGCGACCCGTCCTCCTCGGCAAAGCAGGTCGTCGGCAGACGAAACACCTCGGTCTGGACCTTGGTCGGATCGACATCGTTGTACTGGCCGTGGTTCTCCCAGAAGCTCGCCGTCTCCGTGGCCAGCGGGTCCATCACCACCAAGAATTTGAGCTGGCTCAAGGCGTTAATCAGCTTCTTCTTGTTCGGGAACGCCATAAGCGGGTTGAAGCCCTGGCAGAAATAGCCATTGATCTTCGCCTGATGCATCAGTTCGAAGGCCCGTAGCACGTCGTAAACGACATCGAGCTTCGGCAGCCACTCGTAGCAGAAATCGTTGTCCGCGGCCGCTTTCTCGCCGTACATCGCCTTCTGGAAGCTAACAAAGAATTTGGGATAGTTCTGCCAGTAACTGAGCTGGCCGGGGCGCAGCGGCTTGAAGCTGCGGCTCTCCAGGTAAGTGGCTTTGCTTACCTCCTTCTCGACCGGCAGGGTCAGGTAGCCGGGGATCAGATTACTCATCAGCCCCAGATCGGTCAGTCCCTGGATGTTGGAATGGCCGCGCAAGGCATTCATCCCGCCGCCGGCAACACCGATATTACCGAGCAGCAGCTGCACCATAGCCATCGTGCGGATGTTCTGCGAGCCCTTCGAATGCTGTGTCCAGCCCAGCGCATACATACTGGTCATCGCCTGGTCCGGAGCCGAGGTGTCCGCGATCCATTGCCAAGCCTGAAGCAGCTTGTCCTTGGGCGAACCGCAAATGCGCTCGACCATCTCCGGGGTATACCGCGCGTAATGCGCCTTCATCAGCTGGAAAACGCAGCGCGGATCCTGCATCGTCTCGTCGACCCTGGCGTAGCCGTCCTCGCCGCTCTCATAGGCCCAACTCGACCGATCGTAGTCGCGCTTTTGCTCGTTGTAGCCGGTGAACAGCCCGTCCGAAAAACCAAACCCCGGCTTCACGAGGAAAGAGGCGTTGGTGAAGGCCTTGACGTACTCGTGCTGAATCTTGTCGTTGGTCAGCAAGTAATTGATCAACCCGCCGAGCCAGGCGATGTCAGTACCGGCACGGATCGGGACGTAGAGATCGGCAACCGCCGCCGAGCGCGTGAAGCGCGGATCGACCACGAGCAACTTGGCCTTGTTGTGAGCCTTAGCTTCAGTAACCCATTTGAACCCGCAGGGATGCGCTTCGGCGGCGTTGCCGCCCATGATCACCGCGAGATTGGTGTTCTTGATGTCCGCCCAGGTGTTGGTCATCGCGCCACGGCCGAAAGTTGGGGCCAAACTGGCCACCGTTGGGCCGTGTCAAACCCTGGCTTGGTTGTCGAAGGCGACGATCCCGAGGCTGCGCGCGATCTTGTAAGTCAGGAACGCGGTTTCGTTGGTCGTCGCCGAGGCGGCGAGGAACCCGGTCGACACCCAGCGATTGACGGTGAGACCGTCCTTGTTCTTGGCGATGAAGTTTTTATCGCGGTCCTCCTTGACGAGCTTGGCGATGCGCTCCATCGCCCAGTCCCAGGAGACCCGTTTCCACTCCGCCGAGCCCGGCGCCCGATATTCGGGATGAAGAAGCCGTGTCGGCGCTTTGATGAAATCGAGCAGCGCTGCGCCCTTCGGACAGAGTGTGCCGCGGTTGACCGGATGGTCGGGATCGCCTTCGATGTGAATGATCGACGACTTGGCGTTCTTCGACTTGTCGCCGAGGCTATACATGATGATCCCGCAGCTGACCGAGCAGTAAGGGCAGGTGTTGCGGGTTTCGGTTGTACGCGCCAGCTTGAAGGCCCTGACCTCCGCCAGGGCCGGGCGCGGCGAAAAGCCGAGCGCGGTTAGAGTCGAGGCACCGAGTGTGGCACTCGTGTAGCGGAAAAGTTGCCGTCTGCTGACCGCCGTTCCGTCCATCTTCGTCGTCTCCCCTACGTCCCCAAATATTCCTTGACGTAACTTTATCACGGCGCCGGATGGGAGTAAAAATGAATTTGCCTGCTGTCGGGGGCTTCTGGCCTTGCCGCGAGCTCCGCTTGCGGCAAGCGTTCCGCGGTAGTGCGGAGTGATTGTGGCGCGGCCATGCTCTCGCCGCGGTCAATCTTCGTAATAGTGAATCTCGTACAGCAGGCACCCGCCGTTCGACTTGAAGGGGCCGTGCACCGCACCGGGAGGCCGACAGGCATAGGTGTTAGGAGGGAAGCTCACGCCGCCTCTGCCTTCCGCATCGTTGCCGACGGTGAGGTCGCCCGAGATCAGGTAGACTTCTTCCCAATATTCGTGGACGAACGGTGCCGTCGTGAAAACGCCCGGCGCAAAGCGCAACAGGCGCGTGCGGCTGCCCCTCCTGTGTTCCTCGTCGAGCGCGCCCGCCAGGATCTTCTGCTCGATGCCGGCCGGATAGCCGGGCGGTCTCGACCATCCGGAGTTCATATCCACAGGGCGGAATTCGAGATGGGGCTTGTTGACGGGCATCGGCTCATCCCTCCTTTGCAGCTTTCGGCCGCGCCGGCACATTGATAATTTCTGCCAAGCTAATGATCAAACACGAAGAGGAGGCTTTGATGTTGTCACGTCGCTTGTTCGCCGCGGGGGCCGGCGCCGCGGCAGGGGCACCAGCGATCCTCGCCGCCGCTCCGGCGCAGAGCCCGCCCGAGTGGACGATCGACCGGATCCAGCGCGCCAAGGTGCTGCGTATCGCTGCACTCCCCGGCGAGGCACCCTATTTCAACAAGGACATCGCGACCGGGGAATGGTCGGGGATGTGCATCGAAATGGCCAAGGACATCGCCGGGGTTTTCGACGCCAAGGTCGATTATGTCGAATCGACCTATGGCAACTCGGTCCTCGATCTGCAGGCCAATAAGATCGACTTGGCGTTTTCGTTGAATCCGACGCCGAAGCGAGCGCTCGTCATCGATTTCACGCATGCCTTTTATCTGCACGGCTTTGGCATGGTTGGGGCGAAGGGCTTTCATGCGTCCAACTGGGGCGAGCTCAACAAGCCCGAAGTCAGAATCGCCGTCGATATCGGCTCGGTGCACGAGATCGCAGCCCGCCGCTTCGCACCCGATGCGACGATCATCGGATTGAAGGCGCGCGACGATTGCATCCTGGCTGTCCAATCCGGCCGAGCCGACTGCGTGATCCTCGCGGTCAATCTCGGGCTGACCGCGGTCAAGAAAAATCCCGCACTCGGCGAGTTTCAGATGCTCCATCAGCCGCGTGTGCAATTACCGACCTGCATGGGCGTGCGCATGGAAGCGGACAAGCGCTGGCGCGATTTTCTCGACGCCTGGGTCGATTACAAC
Source organism: Allostellaceae bacterium (assembly GCA_035634495.1). GTDB lineage: Bacteria > Pseudomonadota > Alphaproteobacteria > ATCC43930 > CGMCC-115725 > AP-15. The sequence goes on along the minus strand of DASQCY010000025.1, from coordinate 6,129 downwards.
CGCGGCATCCAGCAGATTCGGGAATGGCTCTACGGCGGCCTCGCGATTAACGGCGTCAAGCCCGAAGACGTCCCTGCCGACGTCGAATTCTAGCGTGCCAGCGGAACGTCGGCGCGGTGACTGGCACGCGATACGCCTGGGACTTCTCGTTTCTGTGGAGCTATCGCGGCCTGATCTTGATCGGCCTTGGAGTGACGATCGCCTATACGATCGGGACAATCCTCCTCGGTCTGGTGGTCGGCCTCGTCACCGGGCTGCTGCGGCTGTCGAAGAACGTGCTGATCACAGCGCCGCTGGTCGCCTATGTCGAGGTCTTCCGCTGTACGCCGCTGCTGGTGCAGATCGTCTGGTTCTATTACGCACTGCCGGTCGTCCTCGGCATCGATATCCCGGCTCACGTCGCGGCGACGTTGGTATTGTCGCTCTACACCGGCGCTTTCTATGCCGAGATCGTCCGAGGCGGGGTCAACTCGATCGAGCGGGGGCAGTGGGATGCGGCACGTGCGATCGGCATGCGGCGCACGCAAGTTATGCGCTATGTCGTGCTGCCGCAGGCGATCAAGCGGATGATCCCGCCCTTTATGAACCAGTCGATCATTCAGCTCAAAAACACCTCGCTGGTGTCGACGATCGCGGTCGCGGATCTGCTTTATCAGGGCACGATCATCACGGCGGCGACCTACCGCCCGCTCGAGGTCTATACGATGGTCGCGGTGATTTATTTTCTCGTGCTGTTCCCGCTGACATTGGCGGCCCAGCAGGTCGAGCGCCGGCTCGCGCGCTCGGATTAGGGCAGGCGGCAACCGTGTCGGAGGTGATGATCGAGATTGCCGATCTGTGGAAGAGCTTCGGCGGCCTTTCGGTATTGAGGGGCGTCTCCCTGCAAGTCGAGCGCGGCTCGATCGTCGCCATCATCCGGGCGAGCACCCCGAAAACCGCGCACCCGCGGCTTTCTCGCCCGCTTTCACCGCTTGATGGGCAGCTTCCCGGCGGCCGGCTAATTCCGTGTTCGACGGGAAGATAGTGGGAAAATCGTTTTCGGGCCCTTCGCGGGCCGATCCTATCGCCGCTAAACCCTTGCTAAATAAGGAACAGCCGTGGCAAATTCCCTAAGTGGCCGAACAGGGAATTAAATCGTCCGAACAGGGAGATTAATGGGGTGAACAGGGAACGATCAGGGCAGGCGTGGCGATCATCGGGAATACCGCCTGCACCTGAAAGTGCGTAGGGTAGGATCATCCATCGACAAGGAAGCGGAGGAAGCGATGCGCGGTGTTGTCTTCACGGGCGAGCGGGCGATCGAAATGATGGAGTTTCCCGACCCCACCCCGGGGCCAGGCGAGGTCGTCGTCGAGATCAATGCCTCGGGCATGTGCGGCAGCGATCTGCATCAGTACCGCCGGCCGAAATCGGGCGGCGCGGCGATCGGCGGCCTGCCGGTCAACCCGGATCCGGTGATCGCCGGGCACGAGCCTTGCGGCGTCGTCGCCGCGATCGGCGCGGGCGTCAGCGATAAGATGGCGCGCATCGGCCAGCGCGTTATGGTGCATCACTACAAGGGCTGCACGGTTTGCGAGCATTGTCGTTCGGGCTGGTCCCAGCTGTGTCAGGAGGAGCCGGTCCTGGTCTACGGCAACAACGCCCATGGCGGGCATGCCCGCTATCTGAAGGTGCCGGCCTTCACCCTGGTGCCGCTCGCCGATGAGCTCAGCTTCACGACCGGGGCGGCGATCTCCTGCGGCACCGGCACCGCCTATGGCGCCTTGCGCCGGCTCAAGATCTCTGGCGACGACACGATCGCTCTGTTTGGCCAGGGGCCGGTCGGCCTGTCGGCGACCCAGCTCGCCGCGGCGATGGGCGCCCGCGTGATCGCACTCGATGTCAGCCCTGAGCGGCTCGCGCGCGCCAAGGAATTTGGGGCCTGGGAAACGGTCAACCCGAGATCGAACGACCCGGTCGGCGCGATCAAGGACCTGACCCACGGCGGTGCGGATTTCACGCTCGATACATCGAGCCAGCCCGAGGGCCGCATCGCCGCGGTGCGCAGCGCCAAGGTGTGGGGCACGGTGTGCTTTGTCGGCGAGCGTAACAACGTGACGATCGATGTCAGCCCTGACATGCTGCGCAAGCAATTAACGATCATCGGCTCCTGGACCTTCTCGTGGCAGGGCCAAGCCGACTGTGCGCGCTTTGTCGTCGAGCGCAAGGTCGATGTCGAGCGGCTCTTCACCCACCGCTGGAAGCTCGACCAGGCCGACGAGGCCTATCGCCTGTTCGACACGCAGACCACGGGCAAGGGCGTGTTTCTGATGTAGCGATCGCGGCATCGCCTCCGGGCGCGGACCAAGGATGAGGGTTGAGACGGCCCATCGGTGGAGACTTTCACCCGTTCGGGTGCGCCGGGCATCTCGACGGTGCCCCGCGCGGCGACTGCGCTCGTTGGAGTCTTTGTTCCGCGCGGGCCTAGGCGGGCATCGACTGCATCCGCCTCAACCCTAAACCTTGCGCGCAAACATCGGACCTCCGCGGGCGTCGACGCTATGTTGCCGTTCCAAATTTTTTTGCGTAGCCGACCCAAATCTTTTCCAAATTGACGCCGCTGCGGACCGCCAACCCGTCCCTTTGAACGGGTTCTACGTCTGCGTGGGCGCGTTCCTGACGTTATCCGATAAAAATGGAAAATAGCTGGGATGGGCGCGGCCCGACCGGACGGGGAATAGCTGCGTGGACGAGCTTGGTTCAGTCGTAACCCTTCTGTTCGAGGGCTTCCGCCTCGACCTCCGGGGTGGCGTTTTGTACCGGTTGGGTCAGAAAGATGTGAGCGCACCGGTCGGGCTCGGTCCGCGGACGATTGGTCTGCTCGGCCTGTTGGCGGTCCGCCAAGGCGAGGTGGTCTCAAAAGACACGATCATGAAGACCGTGTGGCCGGGACGGGTGGTCGAAGAAGCCAACCTGAACGTGCAGGTCTCGAAACTGCGCGAAATACTCGATAAAAACCGAGCGCAGGGCAGCTGCATCCAGACGATTCCCGGACGCGGCTACTGCTTTGTTGCACCGGTGACCCGGCTGGGCGCCGATGCGCAACCCGCTTCTCCGACAATCGCCGAACTCGACGCACATCCGCAGCGCCATTTGTCAATCGTCGTCCTGCCCTTCGACAACCTCAGCCCTGACCCGGGCCAGCAATACCTTGCCGACGGGATCACCGAGGATCTGACGACCAACCTGTCGCGATTTGCGGATATGTTGGTGATTTCGCGTAATACCGCATTCACCTATCGGGACAAGCCGGTCGACACGCGGCAGATCGGTCGCGAGTTGGGTGTGCGTTACGTCCTGAAAGGGAGTGTTCGCCGGTCGGCCAAACGGGTGCGCGTCAACGCCCAGCTGATCGATGCCGAGGCCGACGCGCATCTTTGGGCCGAGCGGCTCGACCGTCACCTCTCGGATTTGTTCGAGTTGCAAGACGAGGTCGCCGCGGCGATTGCCGGCGCCATCGAGCCGGAACTGCTGAAATCCGAGCGCGATCGTATCGCCCGTCGGCCGCTACAGACAGAAGACGCCTACGAATTCTATCAACGCGGGCTCTGGCATTTTTACCGCTATACCAGAGAGGACAGCATCGAAGCACAGGCGCTGTTTCGGCGCGCGCTGGCGATGGACGCACAATATCCGCAGCCGACCGTGCAATTGGCGATAACACTTTGCAACGCCGCGTATCTGGGCTGGGTCGATGACGTCACGCCGAACTATGCCGAGGCTTATGAGCTCGCCCAACGCGCGGTTGGTCTCGACGCCCGATATCCGGCGGCCCATTTCGCGCTCGGCCTCGTGTGCATGTGGACCCACCGCTCCGATCCCGCGATGTCGTCTTTCCGGGAGGCGATCAATCTCAATCCCAGCTATGCCGCCGCTCATGTTCTCCTCGGCCAGATACACCTTTACCGGGGCCACCCGGAGGAGGCGATCGTGCTTGCCGAAAAGGGGATCCGCCTCAGCCCCAAGGATCCTCGCCTCTTTGTCTGGCTGCCCGCCCTCGCGGGCGCGCATTATCAGCTGGGGCATTATGCCCAGGCGGTCGAAGCGGGGCGTCGGTCCTGGATGCTCAATCGGAATTGGCCGGCCGGCCTGCGCTATGTGGTTGCCGGACTGGCCGAGCTTGGCCGAATTGACGAGGCGAAGGCCGCGCTCGAGGAATTAAGGCTGCTCAATCCGAATTTGGCCTTCGTCGAGGGCAACCTGCGGCGGCTCTACAACGATGCGGCCTCGGTCGACCACATCCTCGACGGGCTGCGCGCGGCCGGCTTGGACTGATCGAAGCCTCTTCCAGACGTCAATTGCTGGTCACCAAAATCGCATCTCTCTATCGCTTGCGTTTTTAGAATTGACAAATACTAATTAATTTGTTAAGTCGTTGCTGTATGAGCAATGCCTGCGAACCGGGGTCACACCTTGGGCCGCGTAAGGTCTCATCACCCGTACCGTCGCAGGCGGCGACTCTTTCGGAGTAGAGCAATATGCCGAAAACCATCAATGTCGAGATCCTTGGTCGCAACCTGGGCACGGCGATGTCTTGCGAGGAGAAAACCTATCACGCCTTTACCGTTTACGCTTTCCAGCCTGCCCCCGGGGTGCACCTGCCGGAACTCTGTGATCTCATTATCGATTGTGCCCATGGCTGGGTGATCCCTATCCGGGGCGACGGCGGTGGCGAAGTCGTCGACCCGACAGTCAGCAAACCCCAGGGCAGCTCCGTCATCGATCTGGTCGATCTCCTGCATGCCATCCCGCGTAACTAGTGCTCAGACGCAAACACATGGTTCACTCAACCGTCATGGCCGGGCGTGACCAGCAGAAGGCCGGGCATGACGCTCAAAATGAGACTACACCAACCCCCCGTGTGGGCTACCCGGTCGCTCGGGTCGCCGTCCCGGGCCGGTGGCCCTTCTGGTGGAAATAATTCGCCCGATAGAATTCGAGGACGAGGTCGCGGTAGACCGCCGGCGGATAACGCGGCGGGTCGTCGGGACCGGTGCAGGACGGCAAACATTCGATGACCCGATCCGGATTGGGGCTGTGGAAATAGGCGATCGAATAGCGGTCGGTGCCCGAATCGTTCAGGACGCCGTGCGGGGTCGATAGAAAGCGGTCGTTCGACCATCGGCGCATGATATTGCCGAGATTGATCAGAAACGTGCCCGGAATAACCGGCGGCGGAAACCATTCCCCCGACGGCAGCCGCACCGCCAACCCCGGCACCTCGGTCCGCGCCAACACGGTCATGAAGCTGTTGTCGGTGTGCGGTCCCTGGCCAAAGACGTTCTCCTCGGTCGTGTCCTGCGGCGGATAGTGCAGATAGCGCAGATTGGCGTGCGCCTCGTCGACGAAATAGGGCGCGAAGAAATCCGCCGGCATGCCGAGCGCGACGGCGAACGGCGGGAGCATGCGGTCGCACATCGCGCCTAGAGCATGGAAATACGCCATCATGTCGGCGCGCAAGCCGGGCATATCCGCTGGCCACTGATTGCGCCCGCGCAAGGGTTTTCCCGCGACCACGTCGGGATGGTCGGGGCCGCGGTCGTGGCTGATGAAAAAACTCTCGTTCCGATTGGGCCTGGTCGCCTGATGAACGGTCGAGGCAGCCTGCAGCGAGGCGTTGAGCGGCAAGTAGCCGATATTGTTCTCGTTGAGCTTGAGCCCAAGCCTTTCTTCGAGCGGCAATGCAAAAAAGCGGCGCGCAGCAGCAAAGGCGCGCTCGATAAGCGCATCCGAGACACCGTGGTTCAGCGCATAAAAGAACCCGACGTTCTGGCAGGCGTGCGCGACTTCGCCGGCGAGGCGCTCGAGCGCCCTCGTCTCGCCGGCGAAATAGCGGCCGTAGTCGATAACCGGGATCGCCTTGGCCGCTGCCGCGTAGTCGCGGACCGCCTGCTTCCTGAAAAGGTGCATTGATAACTCCCACAGATCGACGCCGCAGGCGCCGGTAGTTTCTCAGAGACCAACCCGAAATGAATCGCGCAATATCATATGGTTATTCGTCATTCCCGCGGAAAGCGGGAATCCGCTTTTCGCGAGGGTGACGCGTAACACGTTGATCCAACGTGGGCCAATTTCAGCCGGGCTCTCGAC
>DASQCY010000024.1:0-2943 GCA_035634495.1 Allostellaceae bacterium | reverse complement strand
ACCCCGTGACGGCGGGAAGTGAGGCTGAAGAAGATCGAGAACAAGCTGCTCGATGATCGCCCCTGACGTGATAGCCTCGCTGCAGGTCCGAGTGCGAGTGATTTGCTGGAAATTGGCGTACTTGATCTTCACCGTCACGGTTCGCCCGGTTAGGCCATGCCGGCTATAGGCCGCCCATAGCTTGGCGAACACGGGCTCGAGTGCCGGCGCCACCTCATCCCACGACAGAAGGTCGCGCGCGAAGGTCGTTTCGACACCGAGTGACTTGCGCAGCTGATCGGCCACCACCGGCCGGTCGTCTTCGGCGCGCGCCAAGTGGTAGAAGTAATCGCCTGCCTTGCCGAATTCCGCCTTCAGGAACTCTCGCGTCTGCCGTTTCAGATCGAGGCCGGTGTGAATGCCGAGCTTGTTCATCTTCGCCGCCGTCACCGGCCCAACGCCATGAAATTTGCTCACGGGCAGCGCCTCTATGAAGGCCGGCCCCATGCTCGGGGTGATGACAAACAACCCGTCGGGCTTGCGGTAGTCGGACGCCAGTTTTGCAAGGAACTTGTTGTAGGACACCCCGGCTGAGGCGGTCAGTCCGGTCTCCAGGCGGATCGCCGCCCTAATTTCTTCCGCAATCGCTGTCGCCGAGCCGCGATCCACCAAAGGCGCCGTTACGTCGAGGTATGCCTCGTCCAGCGACAGCGGCTGAATGAGCGACGCGTAGCGTTCGTAGATAGCGCGAATCTGCTGCGACACCGCCCGGTAGACGTCAAAGCGCGGCGACACAAACACAAGCTCCGGGCACTTGCGCCGGGCCGCGACCGAGGACATTGCAGAGTGCACGCCAAATTTGCGCGCCTCGTAACTCGCGGCAGCGACCACACCGCGCGGCCCGGCGCCGCCAACAGCGACGGGAACGCCGCGCAGTGTCGGATCTTCGCGCTGTTCCACGGACGCATAGAAAGCGTCCATATCGATGTGGATGATGCGGCGGAGACCCGGCGCCAGATCGGGAGGATGCAGCATACCGCCGGCGATGATATCACAAGCCAACCGGCATGAGAACGAAACGGGCTCAGGCGCCGATAGCGGGATGCGGGTTACAGCGGTCCGCCCGCGTTGCTCGCCCCTATTTTGTCAGCAAACGGAGTGCGGCCATGCTTCCCCCCAATGAAAAGCTCGTGATCTGCTTCGCCCATGTCGCCTATCGGTTGCACCAGCGTTTTTCGGCCCTCAATACCGGCGTCTATAGCTTCGCCGTCCGCGATCCCGAGACCTTGGAAAATCGGGTGGGCGAGGCCCACGTGCTGGTGATCTCCGGGCTGTGGCAGAACGGCCTGCTCGACCGCGCAACGAAGCTCCGCTTCATACAGGCAATCGGCGCCGGCACCGACCAGTTCCCGCACGAAGAGCTAGCAAAGCGCAGCATCCGCCTTTCCAGCGCGCGCGGTGTCAACTACCGCGCGGTCTCGGAGCACGCGATGGCCCTCATCCTTGCATTGAGCCGCCGGCTTCCCGAGGCGCGCGACAACCAAGGAAAGCGGGTCTGGCGCAGCATGATCGGCGATCTCTCCCAACGGGAGGACGAGCTCGGCGGCAAGTCGCTCCTTGTCGTCGGCCTCGGGCAGATCGGCGGACGCCTCGCCCAGTTGGCCAAAGTCTTCGATATGCGCGTCGTCGGGTTGCGGCGCGATCCGGCCGCCGGCCGCGGCGTGGCCGACGCGGTGTATCCCATGGCCGAGCTCAAGCCCCTCTTGCCCGAGGCCGATTTCGTCGCCCTCACTTGTCCCCTCACCGAGGAGACCGAGAAACTCCTCGACGCCGAGGCACTCGGTCAGATGAAACCCTCCGCCTATCTGGTGAACGTCGCTCGCGGACGTGTCGTCGACGAGACAGCACTTGTTGAGGCGCTCGCCGCTCGGCGCATCGCCGGCGCCGGGATCGATGTGACCGTGGAAGAACCGCTCGCACCGAATTCGCCACTCTGGGGAATGGAGCATGTGCTCCTCACTCCTCACACGGCAGGTGAGACCAGACATTATGAAGACAATGTGATCGAGATCCTGCGCGACAATCTGGGGCGCCTTTGGCGCGGCGAAGCGCAATTGCGCAACCAAGTGATTTGAAGCGGCGTGCGCCTGATTCGAACCGGCCGGCTGAACCAATAGGCAATTGTTCTCTTCGGGCGAGGTCGTGTTTCAGGGCGTCCTAACCCAGCGATCTGGTGTCGACAATCGCCACCCGAAAAAGACCTGGATCCCAGTGCCAATCAGGATGAAAGGCAAAACAGTGAGCAATCCGTCCTTCAAGTTCGATCACATCCACATCATCAGCGAAAATCCGAAAGCGTCGGCCGACTGGTACGTGGAGATGTTCGGTGCCACGATTGCTGCCGACACGTTCGCGCGCGGCGCCCCGCAAATCTTCGTCGATCTCGGCGGAATGACGATCCTCATCCGCGGCCGGCGGCCGGGTGAAACCCCGGTTCCCGCGCGGCCAATCCAACCTTACGCCGACTTCTCCAGCCACAACGCGTGGGGGACCGACCATTTCGGTTTCCTATACCAGGGCGATCTCGCAGGCTTCTGCGACAAGCTGCGCGGCAAAGGCGTAACCTTTCCCGTCGAGTTGAAGAAGGGCGTAAACGGCGGCTTGTTGTGCTACGTCGCGGCGCCAGACGGTGTAAGCATCGAACTCATGCAATGCTGAGTGTCGACATAACGCGATGGGCCCGGCAGTCCGCTACCTCCGAAGAGAGGAAGAACAGCATCTTTCGCACCTTGCCGGGCACGCGCTCTCGCTTAATTAACATTATTGGCGTCCCCTACCGGATTCGAACCGGTGTTGCCGCCGTGAGAGGGCGGTGTCCTGGGCCTCTAGACGAAGGGGACGAGGCGTCATGGGTTAATATCGCTCGGCGCCCGCGCGATCAAGCACCACAGCGACGGCGGTGCT
>DASQCY010000023.1:0-4297 GCA_035634495.1 Allostellaceae bacterium | reverse complement strand
TTTGCCGCGCCCGACCGGGCCGCACAGGTAGAGCCCGAGCGGGATTTGAGGGCCGCCATTCTCGGTCAGGCCAAAGCGGGCAAGCCAGCCGCGCAGCCCGGTCTCGGGCCGGTAATCCAACAGGGCGCGGTAGAGGCTCTGCAACTGTTCGACCGCCAGCTGTTGCGCCGGGTCGGGCTGGAGCAGCCCGTTGCGGCATAGCTCCCGATAAACCGCTATCGGCTCTCGCGTCGGGGAGAATCCGGCATCGGGCATCGGCACCGGCAGGGGCGTGCGAAAACTCAGAGCCATGGCTAAAGCAGAAGGTTCGGATCAGACCGGGATTGCGGAGGAGGGTGCCAGGGTCTACTTCAGCCGGTGCCGTTCAGCAGTCTTATTGCGAAGAGTGAACGATGAACGAAGACCGCTTCAACATGGACATCCGCAAATTTCTCAAGGTGGTCGGTGTGACCTCGCAACGCGAGATCGAGACGGCGGTGCGCGATGCACTCGCCAAAGGTCGGCTCGCGGAGAACGCATTGCTCAAGCCGCGGGTCACCTTGTCAATCCCCGAGCTCGGGGTCGAGCACGTCGTCGATGGCGAAATCGGGATGACGTAGCCGGCTTGACTCGCCCGCCGCCGGTCCCGTTACTTGGCGGCGGTGACCATGATTTCGACGAGCAAATTCGGGCGCGCCAAATCGGCCTTGACGCAGGCGCGCGCCGGCGGGTTCTCGGGGTCGACCCAGGCGTTCCACACCGAGTTCATATCGGCGAACAGCGCCATGTCCTTGATCCACAGATTGGCCGACAGCAGGTTCGATTTGCTGGTCCCCGCCTGGGCCAGATAGCCGTCGATCTTGTCGAGGATCTGCTTGGTCTGTCCCTTGATGTCCTGCGTCGCGTCGCTGGCGGTCAATCCAGCGAGATAAACCGTATTGTCGCGGACGACGCAGCGGCTCATCCGTGGGCCTGGCGGCTGAGTCACATCGTGACGGCTGATGGCCATATCTGGTCTCCCTGATTGCAAGAACGAAAGAATGTGCCGCGGCGGGCCGCGGAAGGGAAGGGGTCAGCTACCGGCGGCCGGCGGTTCCAGGTAGTTGACGATCCGTATGTCCGAGGCGTGGATCCCATAAGTGACGAGCGGCCGATCGCCGACCACGCGAAACGCGTGCACCCGATTGGCCGGCAACGCGATCGACACGCCGGGTTCGAGGCAGACGATGCCGTCCTCACCTTCTAACCACGCCTCGCCGCGGCCCTCGAGCACGGTCAGCACCTCGACATAGGGGTGCGAGTGCAGCCGCGTCTGGTAGCCCGGCGGCGAGGTCTGTATGCCGGTGCGGATCGGCATACCGGCACCGGTGTCGTCACCGACAATCGGCTGATAGGTGGCGCCGCCCGGAAATTCGACGGTCGGCCGATCGACATGGCGAATAACGGTAAGGGCATCGGTCACCGGTTCCTCCTGGGGCGATTCAGCCATGCAAGGCTATCACGTTGCCGGCGATTCTTCAAAAATCGGTTGGTTCAAAGAGAGTCACCTGATGGCGCCACACAGAAGGCCGCGTCTTGCTGGTCTGCCTCGACACCCGGCACGGCGATTTCGCGCTCGCGCCCCGGGGGCGCGGCGCCTGGCACTCGAAAACGAGATTTCTCCAAAGCAGCGATCTGCGTCTCGGTCGGCGCTTCGCGCTGGGGGACCCAGGCATAGGGTGCCCGATAGGCTCGGTAAACCATATTGAGTCCGGCGGCAAGCCCGAGACGGCTGTTGCCCCAATAAGGGCTAATATATTCCCAGACCAGCTCGTGGTTTCCAGTGACCTCGAAAATACGGCCGTCGGATCCCTCGGTAATCAGCGTATTGCCATTGGGCAGACGCTGGGCGCTACTAACGAAGGGGCTATAAAAGCGTGAAGCATCGAGCGGTATAAGGAAACCCGCTTCGGCCGGAGTATATTGCCACACGATCTGGAGGGAAATCGGGTCTATTTCCAAAACACGAGAATAATCCCGCCTGGCGTTCATACGTCCGGTTGGCGAAGCAGGGTTGGATTTGCCGTAACCCGCCCAACCGCCATTGTCGAACAACAGCAAATTGCCTTCGCCCGGCAAACCGCGCGGAATTATGTGGGCATGATGCTGACCGATGATCCAACCCAGTTTGCGCTCGGCCTCGCTGCCATCGTAATTGGGGCCAAGACGCCACGCAATATTGCCAGTCTTCCTGTCGGTGACGGCGATGATATTCGCCTCCCTCGCATCCCAGATGACGTTGTCGGGATGAAAGCGGTGATCGCCCGCGTCGAAATGCCGGTTCGGACCGACAAATGACGCCGAGTTGACGTGCAGCCAATCGCCCACGGCGCCGCCCGCCAGTTTTTTGAGACCGGGGTCACGGGACAGAATTTCTTTCGCCGCGTCATCAAAACCCAGCTCGCTGAAATGTTCATGGGCGCGCCATGACCATAAGATTTCACCCTCCCAGCTCACCTCGATGAGCTTGTCATCGAGCAGCGGCTGATCGGAGATTTTTGGATTTCGTACATCTTCGTGCACCAACAGCAGCGTCTTGCCGCCATAGTTTATGGGTGTCTGGCCTGGCGCGTAATATCCGACGGGATTGCCTTCGCGCTGAAAGTCGTGATGCTGGCGCGCATACCACCGCGGTTCTTGTCCGGGGTCAGAGATACTTTCCAACCGGCTGAACCGCCAAACGATATTGCCTTCCCAATCGACTTGGACCAGGTCCGTTTGATCCTGAAAACCGTGGTCAGGGTCGCGACGCCCGGTGCTGCCAAAGACCTGACCGTCCGGCAACAATTTGTTGGGAAAGCCCTGCAAGCCTTTCCATAGCTGCACTTCCCTCCCATTCATATCGATCAGCAGAGCGCCGAGATCCGCTGCCGGAAAAATGGTGTACCCGTTCCACGCTTTAGCGGGATCGTACAAAGTGACGCCGGTCGGATAAATCGTAGGATGGCCCATGTTCCCCTGCTCATCGAGCGGCCGCATGTGGCGTCTGGCACGCCGCACACTTACGCGTCCCGCCCAAAAGTAGACTGCAGTTCTCGGAGGAGATGGTCAATAGGTTGACAGTAAGCTAGCGCCGCGAGGGACCGCGGCGCAGGTCTAGAGAATGGCGATCGCCCCCGTCACACGAAGACATGCGGCCATGTGGCCGGGCTCGGGAAAGCGCGGCTCGGGAACGGCGCGGCGGCAATCGGCGGTCCGCCGGGGGCAGCGAGGCGCGAAGCTGCAGCCCGGCGGGAGGCGGCGCAGGTCGGGCGGGCTGCCGGGGATCGCGCAGATGTCGCGCTCGCGCGGCTGACCGTGCACGGTCGAAGCCAGCAGCCCTGCGGTATAGGGATGCGCCGGCGCCTTTAGCACTTGCGCGACAGGCCCGCTTTCGACAATGCGGCCGGCATACATCACAGCAACAGTGTCGGCGATCTCGGCAGCGACGCCGATATCATGGGTGACGAAGACCATGCCCATGCCGAGATCGCGCTGTAGTCGACGCAGCAGTACCAGAACCTGGACCTGCACTGTGGCATCGAGCGCGGTCGTCGGCTCGTCGGCCAACAGCAGGCGCGGGTTGCACGACAACGCCATTGCGATCATCGCGCGCTGGCGCAATCCGCCCGACAATTCGTGCGGATAGGCGTCGAGCCGCCGCTCGGCCGACGGGATCCGCACCAATTCCAGCAATTCCAATGCCCGCGTCCGCGCCGCGCGCCGGTCACAGCCGGTGTGGCGGCGCAATGTCTCGCCGATCTGCTGGCCGACCGTGTAGACCGGGTCGAGCGCCGTCATTGGCTCTTGGAAGACCATCGACACCAGGCCGCCACGCAGATCGCGCAGAGCGCGTGGTCGCATCGCCAGGATATCGTGACCCTCCACGCGCACCCGCCCCTCGATCTGCGTGCGCCGCGGCGGCAACAGGCGCATCAATGCCGCAAGGTCACGGTCTTGCCGGAGCCGGATTCGCCAAGGATGCACAGCACCTCGCCGGGTCGCACAAGGAAACTCACCCCGTTCACGGCGTGCACGGTGGCTTCGCGGGTCACGAAACGCACGCTCAGATCATTCACCTCGGCCAGCGGGTCGGTGCCGTTTGCTGCGGGCTTAGACATTCTCAAACCGACTGTGACCCGAGGCCAAGTCATGCATATGGCAGGCCACGACGTGCGATTGCGGTCCTTCCCAGATGCCAAGCGCCGGGTCCGTCTTCTTGCACGGAGGCTCGGCGAACCGGCAGCGGGTATGGAAACGGCAGGCGCGAAGCTGCAGCCCGGCGGCAGGCGCCGCAGAT
>DASQCY010000022.1:0-5133 GCA_035634495.1 Allostellaceae bacterium | reverse complement strand
CGGCAAAGAGCATGAGCAGCTTCGCTTGCGTCAGCTCGTCAGTAAGGCCGCCGTCGCGCCCGAGCATCGCTGCAACGATGCGATTCCCGAGCAGCGACTTCAGCTTTGTGGCGCCGGCGGCAATCTCGCTCGCGAAATGCTTGCGGAGCGTCTCTACCTCGATCGGCTTGCCGGTCTCAGGATTTTTGATCAGCGGGCAAATTTCGACTTCCGGAGCGCCGTAGCTGATCATTAGTTCGACGCTCTCGCGCTGCTCCGCCGTTGGCTTGAATGCGCGGCTCATTGATCAGGATCCGCGTCAGAGCTCTGTGCTATCGCCGACCACCAAACAGGATGATCAGCTGGCGAGCGGTGTCCTAGTCGCAGCTCGTCAGCGGGTTTATCCGCTCCATCGATCCGTTCTCCGTCGGCGGACACCGCCCTGGGATGCCAGATGCGGGCACGGTCCGGGGGCGCGGACGGCGGCCCAAATCGCCGCCAGGCCGGTCCATCGAAGCCCATCGGGATGACCGTCGGTCGGCTTGGCAACGGTCGCCGTCGGTGCAATTTGATCTTCGCCAAAGGGTCCTCCGCGTCAGTCACTTCGGCCCGCCCTTGGCATCGAGCCACGCGCGCTTTTGCGGCCCTGTTGCCAGGGAAATCGGTCATATGCGTGCTGATCGCCTGCGCGCTCCTGGTCATACAAACTCCTGCATTTAAGGGCGGTCGTCTCGCTGCCGCTATCTCCGCTCTTCGATCTCGGCGAGGGTGGCGCGCGCCGTCCTGATCAGCTCGGATAGCTGACGCCGGCGAGCGATGGCTTGTGCGGTATAATGACCATGCCGGAGTGCATTCGTGTTGCCGATGGGGGCGCCGCTGCCAGCCGCGCCACCGTGCATTCTACACCGCCGCTTTCCGCACACCGGCGGCGATTGGCATGGTTTCCCACACCGGGTCCGGGCTCCGCATCGGGATGCCTGGTTCATGGGTAATTTCTCGCGTTGCATGGGTTTGCTGCTGCGATTTTTGACTGCTCTCACCCCCCGCAGTGACAGCACCTACGATCGCCTGTCCACCGGCATGGACGTTGACGTGCTCGACGGTGATGCGCTGCTGACCCTTGCCGCGGTGACGGTCGAGGGCTTCGGTCAGAGCCGCGTAGGACCGGCAAAGCTTATTTGCCTGGTTCAGGTTCTCGCGCCGACCTTCAAAGGTCTGCTCGCCAAGCATCGCACGCCGGTAGCACTCCATGGCGGCGTTATGGGTCGCGATCAGCTGGCCGATCAGCATTCCCTCGAGCTCGTCGCGCGGTTTCATGCCGATCATGGCGGCGAGCGCCGCCTGCCCCAGCTGCGTCTGCTGATCAGAGTCGCAGGGCTCCAGCCACAGAGCTTTGACGACCTGATTAGCGAGAATGGTGGAGAAATCGTCGTTGTCGGAGCCGCTGATCGACCGTAGCTTACCGGGCTGCTCTCCAGCCGGCGGCATCCGGATTATCGAGGGCCGTTTGTTGGTCTTAGTCAAAGTTTGCCTCCAGTAACGATCGTGCGCCGGCCTGCCTCGGCCGGTTGGGATCGCGCGTCGGCCGCGCTTGGCGGAATACCGCCAAGTCCTGTCACCTCGTCGCCGCTCGCCCGATTCATGATTAAGTACCGCCGGATAGCGGCGTTTTTACGTCTAGAAGCAAATATTCGAGCTAATTCCAATATAATAAATTAATTTTATATTTAATGACCAGCCTTCTTGGCGTGTCGAGGTCCTTGAGCTGCGGCGCCGCCTGTCTTGCGCCGCTCGGACATTTTATCAATGGGTAGTGCATGGGGTTGATCCCAATTTTTTTTATGGCTCCCTCCCCCCCGGGTTGACGCCTCGACCACCTGACCCCGATATGGACGTGCTTCAGAGACGGGTTCGCTCGAGACTCCTTCCTCCAGCGGAGAGTCACGTCCAAAAATCTTCGGCGCCAGCTCCATCAACTGTCGCCTCGGGATCGGGATAAAGCCGTAGTGTGTCGGTAGCGGTGTCTCGCATCGCTTCCAGTGCGAGCGGCGACGGACCGAACGGGCTTTCGTTGGTGTTGAGCTTTACCAGATTGGCGATGCGCGGCTGCTCGCCGGGCACGTAGGGCGAAAGGTCAAGCGGCGTCGATCAGTTGGGCGTTGACGCGGACCCGTTCGCCCGACCGCCGCACGCTTCCTTCAAGCACATAGCGCACGCCCAGCTCGCGACCGATCTGCTTCGTATCGACTGGCTTGTTCCGGTAGGTGAAAGCGGTATTGCGCGAGATAACAAACATGCCAGCGATCCGTGACAGGTCCGTCGTCACATCCTCGGTAATCCCATCCGCGAAATATTGCTGGTCTGGGTCGTTACTGAGATTTGCAAAGGGCAGTACAACGATCGACAGGCGTAGCACTGTGGTGGTCGGCGGACTTGCTACGGCTGATGACGCGTTCGTCGTCGGCACGTCGGCTCTGCCTTCAGGGTCCCACGCACAGACGCGAACCGGCCTCGTGATGTTCCTGACGCTCTGCTCGCCGAGATCCTCAAAGGCGTAGGGGAGCCGGTCGCCGATATGGTCGCGGACGGTGCCCGAGACGCAAAGGCTCGGCTAAGGCTTCCAGACGCGCCGCGATATTGACGCCGTCGCCAAAGATGTCGTGCTCTTCAACGATCACGTCGCCGACATTGATGCCAATGCGGAACCTGATCTGGCGGTCTTCTGGCACCTTGGGCTCGCGCTCGACCATGCCGCGCTGGATCTCCACGGCGCAGCGCACGGCATCCACAACGCTGGAGAACTCCGCCAATAGGCCGTCGCCGGTGTTCTTCACGATCCGGCCCCGGTGCTCGGCGATCTTCGGGTCGATCAGTTCGCGGAGATGCGCCTTCAGGCGTTCGTGCGTCCCCTCCTCGTCGGCGCCCATTAGACGCGAGTAGCCCACTACATCGGCGGCGAGGATTGCGGCAAGACGGCGGGTCTGGCTCATGTGTCCTCGCCGGCCGCCAGGCGAAGGCCTGATAGGAAAAGCTCGCGGTGCTCGGGATTGCGCAAACGGCTGACGGTTGGCATCACTCGAGAGGTAATGGCACGTAACCGCGCGATGACCTCACGGGCCTCTTCGATCCGTCCCATGTGGGCGTAACAAGCGGCAAGAGAGCGGTAGGTAGTGGTGGAACTGGGGTCCTCTTGCATCACGAGTAGGAATTTCGGCACCGCCTCTTCGAAACGGAGGCTGAAGAAATGCGCCGCGCCGATCACAAATTGAGCCCAGCCGACACGCTCGCGCGGGCTGAGACGCAGTGAATTTTCGGCGTGCTCGATCGCGGTGTCGAGCTGGCCTGCCAAAAGCCTAAGGGCGCCGCTGATGTACCAACCACGCGCGAAGCTCGGGTTGAGCGCCAGCGCGCGATCTACCAGCGCCATCATGGCACCGATGTCCTCGCCGAGAAAAGCCAACGCATACGCGGCGTTCGCCAGGACAGCTGGGTCCTCTCCAGCCACTTGTAGGGCGCGTCGGGCGAAAGAGGCGGCTTTGCGGTTGTCAGCTTCGGGGTCTTCGCTTCCGCCAATGGTATAGCGTCGTCCGCAGCAGACCGCAGCAAGGGCGAGTGCGGGCCCGTAGTATGGATCGCGCTCAATCGCCTGCTCGAGAAGGCGCAGGGCTCCGCCAGCTTGGGGCCCTGCCGACATGTGCGTTGCATAGGCCCTCAGGTAGAGGTCGTAAGCAGTGATGTCGGTCGGCGGCCGGGTGACTGACCGAGCAGTTTCAGCAACTTGCAACGCCGGCTCGATGGCGCTGGCCACGTTCAACGCGACCCTGTCCTGAAGATCAAAAACGTCTTCCAGTAAGCCGTCGAAGCGGTCGGCCCAGAGATGAGCGCCAGTTTCGGCCTCGACTAGTTGCGCGGTGATACGCACGCGACCGCCGCCTCTGCGCACCGAGCCTTCAAGGAGATAGCGAACGCCCAGGTCGCGTCCTACCTGCCTCGGGTCGATGATTTGGCCTTTGTATGTAAATGTCGAATTGCGGGCGATGACAAAGAGCCATCGGATACGAGAGAGCGCCGTTATGATTTCCTCGACAATGCCGTCCGCGAAGTATTCCTGCTCGGGGTCTCCGCTCATGTTGGCAAACGGCAATACAGCGATGGACGGCTTCTCCGGCAGCGACCGGGGCGAGGCGGGTGCTGGTTGCTCGTCGAGGGAACTAGCATCCCGCACCCGGTACACGCGCACCGGGCGGGCGATATTCTTCACCTGCAGGTCGCCGAGGTCCTCGAAGGTGTGACTGAACCGGTCACGGACCTGATCCCGCACGACCCGGCTGACGCAGATCCCGCCGGGCTCGGCCAGGGCCTCCAGCCGCGCGGCAACATTCACGCCGTCGCCGAAGATGTCGTGTTCCTCAACGATCACGTCACCGAGGTTGATGCCGACGCGGAACTCGATCCTTTTATCGGGCGTGCTGCTCGCATTCCGCTCGGCCATCCCGCGCTGGATCTCCGCGGCGCAGCGAACGGCATCCACCACGCTGGGGAACTCCGCCAAGAAGCCGTCGCCCGTGTTCTTTACGATCCGACCCCGATGCTCTGCGATCTTCGGGTCAACCACTTGCCGCAGGTGCGCCTTCAGCCGTTCGTGCGTGCCCTCCTCATCGGCGCCCATCAGGCGCGAGTAGCCCGCTACATCGGCAGCAAGGATCGCGGCAAGGCGGCGGGTCTGTCTCATGCGTCCTCGCGGGCCGCCAAGCGCAGGCCGGAAAGGAAAAATTCGCGGTGCTCCGGGTTTCGCCATTGGAGACCGTACATGGCGTGGGGCATGACAGTCGGCGCGATGGCCCTTAACCGCCTGACCATCTCTCGCGCTTCGTCGAGCCGTCCCATATGCGCATAGCAGGAAGCGAGATAGCGGTAGATTCCCGCATGTCCCGGAAGCGCTTCCAAAGCGTTGAGAAGGTTGATGATCGCCTCGTTGAATCGGCGCTGAAAGAATTGCGCCTCGCCGATACCCATACAATGCGCGCCACCTCTTTCGCGGGGGCTCAGGCGAAATGCGGTCTCGAAGTGCTCGATTGCGACATCGAGATCCCCTGCCCACAACCTGAGCCAGCCGCTCATGCGCCAACCGCCAGCAAAGCTCGGGTTGAGTGC
>DASQCY010000021.1:0-5064 GCA_035634495.1 Allostellaceae bacterium | reverse complement strand
CAGCTATCTGGTGGTCCTCGGGATGTTGCTGGCATCGCTACCGCGAGCGACAGCCCAACAATATCCGCCGCCGGCCTACCCCGGCCCGGCTCAGCCACCGGTTTACCCTGGTCCAGCGCAGCCGCCGGCTTATGCTGGTCCCGGATACGGCGGACCAAGCGGCGCGCCACCGCCGTTGCGGCAGGAGGCGGTCCCGCCGCCGCCCGGGGCCGCGATGGTGTGGACACCGGGCTATTGGAGCTGGGCCGGCGGCTGGGTGTGGGTGCCGGGCCGCTATGTCGCCCGACCCTATGCTCATGCCGTTTGGGTTCCCGGTCAGTGGCGCCCACGACACGGCAGCTGGGTCTGGGTCCCGGGACATTGGCGGCGCTAGGTTACGAACTGCCCGCACCGGGCGCGGGTTACACGGTCACTGTCCGCGGCCTCGTCTTGATGTGCAGCATCGGCATACGCCGGCGCGAGCGCGAGCAACGGCAGCGCGTTCGAATCTCGGTCGACCTGATCGCGACAGCAGCCGCCTCATTTCCCGGAGACGACCGCCGGCGGGTCATCAATTATGAGAAGGTCGTCGCCGCGATCCGCGAGATCGCCCGCTCCGGGCACATCGATTTGTGTGAGGGTTTTGCCGAGCGGATCAGCGCGGCGTGCTTTGCCGACACCCGGGTCGAGCGAGTGCGCGTCTGGGTCGAGAAGCTCGACGTGTTTTCGGATGCGGAAGGCGTCGGCGCGATGTTGGAGCGAACCCGGCCCCTCTCAGGCGCCAGCGATCGCTCCCCATAACGAGAGCGCTTGACGGGTTTCGGCGACATCGTGAACCCGCAGGATCTGTATCCCTTGCTGAACCGCAAACAACGCGGCGGCGAGGGAGCCGGGTAGGCGCGCGTCGGGCGGTTCGCCTCGGCTCAGCCGGGCGATCATCGACTTTCGCGAGACGCCGAGCACCACGCCGCAGCCCAGCGCGTGAAACGCGCCTATTCCGGCTAGCAGCTCGAGGTTGTGGGGGACCCGTTTGCCGAACCCGATTCCCGGATCGACGACGATCCGCTCGCGCGGGATCCCGGCCGCAGCACACGCTGTAATCCGTGCCTCGAGATACTCGAGCACCTCGACGAGCGGTGAATCATAGACCGGCTCGCGCTGCATTGTTCGGGGCTCGCCGCGCATGTGCATCAAGACGACCGGCGCTTCGCAGCGAGCGATATAGGCGAGGCTACCTGGATCGTGGGTCAGCGCCGAGACATCGTTGACGATGCGTGCCCCGACCGCGAGCGCTCTTTCCATAACCGCTTTGCGCCGCGTGTCGATCGACACGACGGCACCGCTCTCAGCGAGAGCATGCACGACCGCCTCGACACGCCGGATCTCTTCGCCGGGTGGCAGTTCGGCCGCGCCGGGACGCGTCGACTCACCGCCGACGTCGATGATGTCGGCGCCGGCGTCGACCAGTGTCCGGCCGTACGCGATGGCGCGCTCGGCATCGAACCAGCGCCCGCCGTCCGAGAAGCTGTCGGGTGTCACGTTGAGGACGCCCATAACGAGCGGGCGAGCGAGGGAAAAGCCTGCCCATGGCAGTCGGGGCGTCGACAGGCGGGAGAGCCGGTCTCGGGAACGCTCGGCAAAACGGACGCCGGGGCCCCCGAGCCAACCCTCGAGTTCGGAAATCGGCGCCGTCACCGAGGCCAAACGCCCGTCGGATCCGAGACCAAGCGCCGCCACCAGCGTAAAGGCGAGGTCAGCACCGGCGAGCGGCCGCGCCAAACCCGCCGCGACCGCCTCGTGCGTCGCGTACCCGCAAAGCAGGCCGAGCGGCCGCAGCCACAGCCGATCAGCGGCGACTTTGTCGAGCTGTGCCCAGTCGAGAGCGCGGACGCTGTCCTCCATTATGACGGTGGCGGCAGCGGTCCCCGCTGGACCGGTGCATTGGCAGGTGGAGGCGCTCCCGGTGCATACCCCTGCGCCGGGTTTGGCCCCGGACCCGATGGATAGCCGTAGGGGTAACCCGGCCCATAGGGGTAAGCCATTGGGTAGGGGTAGTAGTAGGGCGGATAGGCGTACCAATACCCAGTAAAGGGGTCGTAATAGCAGCTGGACAGAGCACCGGCGCCGACTAGGGCGATCAGCATCGCCCGCCACACGCGACGGCATCTCCTCATGGCATTCTCATCCTTCGCCGGCGAAAACCGGCCTGCGCTTTTCAAGAAAGGCACGGACACCCTCGGCAAAATCCTCGGTCGCGGCACAGGCGGCAAAGCTCTCTGTTTCGCGTCGCAATTGCGCATCGAAGCCGTCGCCCAGCGTCGCCTGCAGCAGCCCCTTGGTCCGGGCGTGGGCCTGTGTCGGTCCGGCCGCAAGCCGCGCCGCCAAGGCGGCGGCTTCCGTGTCGAGCGCGTCCGCCGAGACGACGCGGTTGACGAGCCCGAGCGCCAGCGCGCGCTCAGCGTCAAAACGATCGCCGAGCAGCATGAGCTCGGCCGCATGTTTGAGCCCGACGATGTGCGGGAGCGTCGCGGTCATCCCGCCGTCGGGGCTGGTGCCGAGATGGATGTAGCCCGAGGTAAAGACCGCGTCGGCGGCGGCGAGTGCCAGATCGGCCGCTAGAACGAGACTGAGCCCAAACCCGGCGGCGGCTCCTTGGACCGCGGCGACGACGGGTTTCGGCATATGCCGCATCCGGATCAGTAGCGGGTGCAGGGTGTCGACGATCTGGTAGAGCACTCTGAGCCGCTCGGCCGGAGCGAGGCGGATCAGCTCGGCGAACATCGTGATGTCGCCGCCGGCGCAGAAATGCGTGCCGGCGCCACGCAGCAGCACGGCGCGGGCGGCGCGGTCCTCGGCCGCCTCGGCGACGGCGGCCGCGAGTGCTCCGATCGTCTCGCGATTGACTGCGTTGAGGATCTCCGGCCGGTTCAGGATGATCTCGAGCACCCCTTCGTGTCGCTCGACGACAACGCTCGGCATTGCGTGGCTCCCATGCTCTTTCGTCTACGATTGCGCTTGGGTCTATCATAGGGCGCGCTTTAGCGGAGACGTTACCATGAGCCACACGATTCTGCGCGGCGGGCTTGTACTCGACATTGGAGCGGGCACCGCCGAGCCGGCCGACATCCTGATCGAGGGCGACACGATCGGCGAGATCGGCCCGCCCGGCTGTGCCGCGCCGGAGGGTGCGACCGAGATATCCGCCGCTCGGAGGCTGCTCCATCCCGGCCTCGTCAACGCCCATACCCACGGTATCGGCAACTTCGCCAAGGGAATGGGCGATCGCTGGACTCTCGAATTGTTGCTGACCGCGGGGCCGTGGATCGTCGGAAACCGCACTGTCGACGACGGATACCTGTCGACCCAGCTCGGCGCGGTCGAGATGGTACTGAAAGGCTGCACCGCCTGCTACGACCTCTCGTTCGAGTGGCCGCTGCCGACAAGCGATGGGCTGGCCCAGGCCGCCCAGGCCTATGCCGATGTCGGCATGCGCGCGGTCGTGGCGCCGATGGTCGCCGACCGCAGCTTTTACGAGGCGATCCCCGGCTTGCTCGAGGCACTGCCGCCGCTGCTCCAGCAGGGTGTGGCCGAGCTGCGCCCGCCGCCGGCCGCCGCGACCCTCTCGGCGATCCGCAGCGCGTTGCGCGACTGTTCGCTCGACCGCGACCAGGTCCGCCCGGCAGTTGCGCCGACGATCCCGCACCACTGCTCGGATGCTTTCATTCTCGGCTGTGCGACCCTGGCGCAGGAGTTCGATGTCGGGCTGCACAGCCATGTCGCCGAGTCGAAGGTCCAGGCGGTGACCAGCATCCGCGTCTACGGCCAAACCCAGACTGCGCATTTGGATGCGCTCGGCGTGCTCGGCCCGCATTTCACGGTCGCTCACGGCGTGTGGCTCGACGAGGACGACATGGCGCGGCTCGGCGATAAGGGCGCCTCGGTCGCGCACAACCCCGGCAGCAACATGCGGCTCGGCAGCGGGCTCGCCGATGCGCGGACGATGCTCGAACGGCGGGTCAATCTCGGGATCGGCACCGACGGGGCAAATTGCTCCGACAACCAGAACATGTACGAGGCGATGCGGCTGGCGTCGTTGGTCTCGAAGGTGCAGGGTCCGGATTGGCGGCGGTGGCTCACAACCCGCGAGGCCGCGCTCGCGGCGACCGAGGGCAGTGCCCGCGCCCTCGGCTTTGCCGGCCGGATCGGCCGGATCGCCCCCGGCTATAAGGCCGACATCGTCATGCTCGATCTCGACCACCCGAACTGGCTGCCGCTCAACGACCCGGTCAACCAGCTCGTCCATTGCGAGGACGGCACGGCGGTGGCGAGCGTGATGATCGGCGGCCGCCTCGTCGTGGACAACCGCCGGGTCACCACGGTCGATCTCGACCGGCTGCGCGACCGCGTCGCCGCGGCGCGCGAGCGGCTCGCCGCTGCCAACATCGATAACCGGCGCCTCTACGAGGCCCTCGAGCCGGTGGTCGGCAGCCACTGCCCGGGCCTCGCCCGCACCCCCTACCACGTCCACCGTTACGGCGCGCGGCTCGAGTAATCTCCGGAACGCGGACCCCTGTAAAAGTGGGAAAACAGGCTGAATTATCGATTCGGCGCCGAGATTTGCTCGAATAATCCTCTATAAAGACAGCTGAATCAGATACTTAAAAGCCGCATCGAAGGTCGCACGAACAGGGGCCCGACTTCGCGGTGCAGGGGGCGGAATCGGCCTATGAGGGTGAAAACAGGGGAGGCTATTTACGGTCACCAGGTGATTGCTATAAAGGCAATTATCTGTTATGATAATAGATGGGTCAGAAACTCCCGGAGGGCAAGATCTCCGGTCATTTCTCGGGGATGCCGTATTCGCGCGATAGCGCCGCGATGCGATCAAAAAACTGCGGCGTCAAGAAGCGGGACCACCAACCTCGGGTGCTCGAAATCGTGTATTTCGGAGCGAGCGCGCGGAACTCGCCAAACTCTGCCGCTGCCTGCTCCTTGCGGCCGGCGAGGGCATAGGAGAGGGCGAGCCAAAGCCGGATCTCCGGCACGTTGCGCCACCGCGGCGGACCCTTGTCGAGCAGGCTGATG
>DASQCY010000020.1:0-1896 GCA_035634495.1 Allostellaceae bacterium | reverse complement strand
CCGCCCAAGGCGACCTTTGTCACGAGGCTCCGGCCCTTCCGGTCACCCGGCCGAGCCGCTCGTCAGCTACCAGATCAATCGACAATTCTCTGGGTGGATTCCTCCTCCACTGGTGATTCGCGCCTTCGGGGCGCACTGCCATTAGCCGACATCGTTGGACCCCGGTCACCTGACTGTCCGCCTTACGGCGGGGCCGCGCCGGCTATTCATGAGCGCAGCTAATAGGTTCATGCACGTTGGAGCCGGTAGTCGTGTACCGATGCCTAGATTAGGTTTTCGGTGAGCGGCAGCCCAGACGGCAGCGAGCATATCGCTCCGTGGCGATTGGGGGTCGAGACGACGCTCCAACATAGGAGTGTGCCTTGAGCAGCAACACCAGAGAAAAAACCGTCGGATTTGTTGGCCTCGGAATGATGGGGGGCCCGATGGCCGCGAACATTCTGAAGGCCGGGCACCCGCTGGTGGCTTACGACATCGATCACGAGAAAAACACGCGCATTGCCACGCTCGGTGCACAGATCGGGTCGGGTCCGGCCGATGTCGCGTCTCGCGCGCGGCGGGTCGTCTCGATGGTCGACACCACCGCGCAGGCTGAAGAGGTCATTGTCGGCGCCGGCGGCTTTATCGAGGCTGCGCAGCCCGGCGATGTCGTGATCAGCATGAGCACCATCGACCCCACGGCAGTGCAAAAGATGCACGAGAAACTCGCTGCGCGAGGAGTCGACCTGATCGACGCGCCGGTGAGCGGCATGGAGCACGGTGCGAAGCTCGGAACATTGAAGGCGTTTGTCGGCGGCGAGGCTCCGGCGATCGAGAAAGCCCAGCCCGTTCTCGAGGCCATGGCTGCAGAGGTCATCCACCTTGGCCCGGTTGGCCAAGGGCTCGTGATGAAACTGGTCAACAATATGCTTGCCCAGGTCGGCCGGATCGCCGTCATCGAGGCGCTGGTTCTGGGAGTGAAAGCCGGCCTCGATCCGCAGACCATGGTTGACGTGATCGGCCGCTCCACCGGGAACAGCATTACCTTCCAATATACGGCACCCCGGGTTGTCTCGCGCGACTTTGACGGCATACGTATGGATATTACGTACAAGGACCTGGAACTCCAGACAACGCTCGCAAAACACCTGAAAGTACCGCTGTTTCTCGCCACTATCTGCCAGCAGATCTATCAGATGGGCCGGGCCGTTGGGGTAGGCGGCGAAGATGGCGCCGCAATCGTGAAGATCTATGAGCAAATGACGGGCGTGCCGGTGGTTTCTACTTGATTGCGCCGAGAACAGGAAAAATCAGAGGTTTTGCTGAAGCTCGGCGGCATTTCGGACCCGGGTGAGACGATCGGTGTCCACGCGCTGTGCGTAATAACGTGCTTTTGCGGACGGCGGCGGCCTGGCGCATATGCGACTGACGAGACAAGCATCCGGTATCCGAAGACCATCTACCGCAGCAGGGCGGAGACCGAAAAGGATTTTTACGTTGGCTCCCGCCGGGACGTGCTACATCCCTTCGATGGCGACCGGAAGATCGCGCGCCGCCGGATGCTGCTCGATCGGGCAGTCTTGACGGCCAACAACCCTCAGTGTCTTCTTCTGAACTTTGCTTTTGGTAGAGGATCAAATGACCGACATCAAAGGACTGCATCACAATGCCTATCGCTGCCGCGATTCCGAGGAGACTCGGGTCTGGTATGAAGAATTTCTCGGGCTACCCTTGGTCAGCGCCTTCGAGATCCAGAGCGGGGAGGCGCTGCACACGTTCTTCCAAATGAAGGACGGTTCATGCCTTGCCTTTTTCGAGGCGCCGAAGAGGCCGTTCGAGTTCAAGAAACAGGACGGCCTTGACCTGCACATAGCACTGGCGGTCGACAACGATGTGTTCGAGCACATGCTCGACAAA
>DASQCY010000019.1:0-7620 GCA_035634495.1 Allostellaceae bacterium | reverse complement strand
CGGTCGCTATTTCCAGAGCATCGAGATCCCGGAGGGCGAGCGGCTGACCAATTCGGTGATCGACCTCTTGGGCGAGGACTTGCTTATGTACGCCTCGGACTACCCGCACGGCGAGAGCTGGTTTCCGGAATCGGCGACGACTGTGCTCGGCTGGAGCATGCCGCCCGAGCGCAAGCGCAAGCTCCTTTGGGACAATGCGGTGCGGTTCTACGCGCGCTGCGGCTTGGCGTGAGACAGACGGGTTCCTATGATCCCCCCTATAGCGAACCCGAACAAGGAGGACGGAAATGGACCAGGACGCCAAGAAGACGGCACTCAGGATGATCCCCTACGGGATTTATGTGCTGACCGCCGATGACGGCAAAGGCAACGTCGCCGCCGCGACAGTCAATTGGGTGACCCAGACCGCCTTCGCCCCGCCGCTGGTGGTGGTCGGCGTCAAGACCGATTCCGGCGCCTACGGCATCATCAAGAATACCAAGACTTTCGCCCTGAACATGCTCGGCAAGGACGGCAAAGGGGTCGCCTTCACCTTCTTCAAGCCGACCAAGCTCGAGGACGGCAAGCTCTCGGGCCAGGCCATTCACAAAGGCACGACCGGCGCGCCGATCCTCGACGCGGCACCCGCGGCGGTCGAGTGCCGGGTCACCAGCATTGTCGAGCAGGGCGACCATCACATCGTCGTCGGCGAGGTCGTCGAGGCGCATGTCGCAAAACCGATCACCGGGCGCCCGGACGCCGCGATCCTCGAGATGAAGGAGCTCGGCGACAACGTCTTCTACGGCGGCTGACGCCCACTCTTCACTTAGTCATCCCAGGCCGCCTTCGGGTTCGTCAAGCAATGCTCGAACCGCTGGACTTTCTCTTCGGCCTGGTAGCAAAGCGGCAGCGTGAAAGGCAAAGGGCTCGGCACAAACCAGTTCTGCGGTTGGCGACCTCGTTTGTTGGACTCGCGCTGATCGGCGCCGCGCACACCGCCCCCCTGGCCGCAGAGTTACGCGAGGGACATTTCCGGATCGGCGTTCTGGTCGCCGTCTCTGCGTCCACGACGCCGTCCATGGCCGCCTTCATGAAAGAACTGCAAAGGCTTGGCTACGTCGAAGGCCAAAATACCATTATTGACCCGCGGTCAGCCGAAGGAGAGATGGGACGGTTGCCGGACTTGGCGAAGGAGCTGGTCACGCTCGCGCCCGACGTGATCTTTGCCGTCGGCACCCCGCCGGTCATGGCGCTCAAATCTTCGGGCACCTCGATCCCGGTTGTCTTTGCCGGAATCGGCGTCGATCCGGTACAAAGCGGTCTGGTCAAAAGCTTTGCCCACCCGGGGACCAATTTCACCGGGATGCTGAATGTCGGGGTCGACATTGCCGCGAAGAGGCTGCAACTGCTGAAGGAGATGCTCCCCAGTATTGAGCGCGCAGGGGTGCTCCGGCAAGCAGGCAACGCGACCGCCGTCGCAATCGTCGATGAGATCCTTAAAAGCGCGCCTGCCGTCGGAATCGAGGTTGTGCCCTCTGATTTCCGGCGCGCCGAAGATCTGCCGCACGCCGTCGAGCGGGCCGAGCGACGAGGGGCGCAGGCAATGATCCTGACCGCCGACGCCATCCTCGTGGCCAATCGAAGGACGATAATCGACCTGGCGCGTCAGAAGAGGTTGCCCACAATGTACAGTTATCCGTTCGAGGCTGCCGATGGCGGCCTGATCTCCTACGGTCCCGATATCGAGAGCAATTATAGTGACGCAGCGACTTATGTAGACAAGATCCTCCGCGGCGAGAAAGCGGCTGATTTGCCTGTGCAGCAACCCACCAGGCTGTCCTTGGTCATCAATCTGAAAACGGCCGAAGCGCTCGGCATCAAAGTCCCACCAATGCTGTTGGCGCGGGCCGACGAAGTGATCGAATGATCGGGCTGCCCCGGTGGGCAATCGCGGATCAACGCGCGCTATGCGAACACCTGCAGAAGCTGTGAGCCGGACCGCGGGCATCGATTGTCGGCGGTTTCGTGATATCGTCCCGCTGGCGGCCGCGCCAGGCGGTGCGCGCTGTCAGCTGAGCGAGTGATGGGAGGTGGAGATGCCGCAAGCGCTCACATGGCCGGCCGAAGGCAACGCGCGGGTCCCGTATCGGATGTTTTCCGACCCAGAGATCTATCGCGCCGAGCTGAGCCGGATCTTTCTCGGGCCGACCTGGCAGTATCTCGCACTCGCCGGCGAGCTGTCGCAGCCGGGCGATTATCTGACGACCTTTCTCGGCGAGACGCCTGTTATCGTCACCCGCGGGCATGACGGGGAGATCCACGCGATGATCAACCGCTGCGCCCATCGCGGCAATCTCGTCTGTCTCAAACGGCGCGGCCATGCGGAGAACCTGACCTGCGTCTACCACGCCTGGCGCTACGATCTCGAAGGCAATCTCGACAGCGTCGCCTTCCGCCGCGGCATCGCCGGCAAGGGCGGGATGCCGGCGAGCTTCCGCCTCGAAGAGCACGGCCTCAAAAAGCTTCGCGTCGACAAATTCGGCGACCTCGTCTTCGGCACGCTGTCGCCCGAGGCGCCGCCGTTGGCGAATTACATCGGCAATCTAATCGGCTCGCGCATCCACCGGGTACTGCACGGCAAGCCAAAGATCCTCGGGACGACCTCGCAGATCCTGCACAACAACTGGAAGCTCTATTTCGAGAATGTGCGCGACACCTACCACGCGACCCTGCTGCATTCCTTTTTCACGACCTTCCGCATCTCCCGTCTGACCTCGGAGGGCGGCGTCGATATCGCTGAGAGCGGGGCGCATCACGCGAGCTACACGCGCAACAAGGTCGATCGCGTCGATCAGGCGACCTCCGATCAGCTCTATGCCGGCATCCCCTCGCTACGTGAGAATTTCCGGCTGGCGGATCCTGCTTTTCTCGCTATGGCAGAGGAATTCGGCGACGACACGACGACGCAGATCCTCTCACTGTTCCCGAATTTCGTCTTGCAGCAGATCCAGAACAGCATTGCAGTGCGATTGGTACTGCCGAAAGGGCCGGACAAGACCGAATTGCAATGGACCTATATCGGCTTCGAAGAGGACAACGCTGACATGACCGCACTGCGCTTGGCGCAAGCCAATCTCGTCGGTCCGGCGGGTTACGTGTCGATGGAAGATGGCGCGGTCGGCAATTTCATCCAGCGCGCGATCCCCGGCGCTGAAGAGGAATGTTCGGTGCTCGAAATGGGCGGTTTCGGGCACGTCTCCGAGGCCAACCGTACGACCGAGGCTTCCGTCCGCAGCTTCTGGCACGCCTATCGACCGTTGATGGGGTACTGAAGCGATGCAGCTCGAGGCGGTGGTGCGGCGGTTGGAGCTGGAACAGCTCTACACCGACTACGTCCACTGCCTCGATGCCGACGAGCTCGAGCATTGGCCGGATTTCTTTACCGAAGACTGCTTCTACCGAGTCACCTCGGCCGAGAATTACGAGGCCGGCCTGCCGTTGGGGCTAATCCATGCGACCTCGCGCAACATGCTGAAGGACCGGGTCAGCGCGTTGCGCGAGGCCAACATCTACGAGCCGCAGCGGTACCGGCATATCGTTTCGTCGATCAAGATCGTCGAGGAGCATAGCGTGGCGCTCGACCTCGTGGCGAATTTCCTTGTGGTACGGACGATGCAGGAGGGCGACATGACCCTTTTTGGCGCCGGGCGTTACGTCGACCAGGTCAGACAAACGGATGAGGGTTGGAAATTCGCCCGCAAGGACGTCGTCCTCGACAGCCGCCAGATTGATACGTTGCTGGCGATCCCGATCTGATATAGCCTGCTCGGTCAACTCTTCCGGCGCAGACGCCGCGCATTGGCGGTGGCCCGCTTATGCCACGGCGCGAGAGCCGCTTTCTTCCCCCGCCCGGTCATTACGGCGAGCGCCGATTGCTGCAATGCCGCAGCTTTCTCGATGACCATGCGCTGATATTCCGCTGGGCTTAACGTGCCTCGCGCGATCATCGCGGTGCGCCGCGCGATCGTTTCCCATGAGGCCATGGCCAATTCCGCCATCATCACTGGCAGGGGGCGCGAGTGTCGGAAAGCGAGCCGCTTCATATTCTTAGCCCGAGCTTACGTTGATGGAGCATGCTGCTCTTCGGCACTGATCCGACCCGCCTTGATCGCGTCCAGAAGAGCGCGCCAGTCGCGCTCCGTCTGGTCTGCGTAAGCCATCGCGAATTCCGCGATTGCTTTGTCGAATTCGCTGTCATCACCGACATAGCCAGAGAGTGGCATGGCATCGCCGGCGCGCGCATGGGCGCGCGCCAGGGTGCGGCCGCACAAATCGGCGTAAAACGGCAGCGCCTCTTCAAGCATGGCGCTGACATTGGCCAGCCGCGAATCCTTCAACCGCCGGACATAGAAATGGCGTCCGTTGACCGGGTTCTGCGTCCAGCCCAAAAAGACGTCGGCCGCAGCCTGCATCATGCGCTGCCCGACCACCACGCGTTGTCCGTGATTGACATAGTCCGAGGCGCCGGCGAAAGGCACGAGCACCGATGCCTGGGCCTCCTTGATCTGCAATAGCAGTGGCGAACCGTCGTCGGCAACGAACAAGCCAATCGCACAGAATGTGCCGACACTGCCAACCCCGACGGTCTTGAAGGCGATGTCGCGGCGATGATAGCGCCGCACCAGCACCTGCCGATCCTCCTGCAAACTCTCGGCATAAGACGCGAACGCCTGATGCGCATGCAGCTCGTGGTGGCTCAGATGGCGCACCAACGGCGGCTTGTCCTTGATCTTCCAATCGCCGTTTTTCCGCTCGACGAGACCGTAATGCTCTGCGGCGCCCCGCAATGCGGCTTCACGGCGCTGCTCGATCTTGTGGCGGATCTTGCTGGAATCGACGTCGGCGATCGCGCCGGCGAGATCGATGCGCGAGCTCCAAGCCGCGAGCGGAGACAGCAGCGCCAGCTTTCCCAGGTGACGGCGATAGCCCTTAGCAGCGGTGCGGGCGAGTTGACGGCACTCCTGGGCCGGGGCCTTGGCAACCCGACCGGCGACGGCGAGGCTTGCAGCGAGCCGCTTCACATCCCACTCGAATGGAGCCGGCAATGTCTCATCGAAATCGTTGACATCGAAGACAGGGATCCCTTCCGGACTTGCATAACCGCCGAAATTCGCGAGATGACAGTCTCCGCAGGCCTGGACGCGGAGACCGGTAGACGGGCCCGCGGCGAGATCGGCAGCCATGATGGCCGCCGCACCACGTAGAAAGGCAAAGGGGTCCGTCTTCATCCGCTTGTAGCGCAGCGGAAGCAAATCTTGGATCCGGCTCTTGCCCTGCTCGATCAGGATCTCGACCGGATCGGCGCGGTTCGCCGGCGGTTTCCATTCGGCCTGCGCACTGAGGGGCACCTGACGCCGCCACTCGGCGCCCTGGGCGCGCCGCTCGTCGAGTTTCGCTGTCATATACCTGTGATCAGAGGATCTGCCCATGTGGATTAGCCCCTTTCCGGTGATATGAGCGATAGACCGGTTCCCACATCTTTTGCGCGATTAAGCCGTCTAGCGCCGCATCGTCGAAGGCCTCGCACAGCCCCTCCGCGCGGGCTTGGCGGGCGACGGCGGCGGCGACGATGACTGCGACCTTGCGCAGATCATGCACCGGGGGCAAGAGGTTCGCACGGGGATCGCGGGATGCGGGCGAGACGCCGGCGAGCGCCTTTGCCGCTGCGGCGAACATGTCGTCGCTGACGCGCTGGGCCCGGACGGCGAGAACCCCGAGGCCGACACCCGGGAAGACATAGGCGTTGTTGGTCTGATCGACGGTAAACGGCTTGCCGTCAATCTCGACCGGAGGGAACGGACTGCCGGTGCCGACGAGCGCGCGCCCGTTGGTCCAACGCAGCAGATCGGCTGGTGTGGCCTCACTGCGCGAGACCGGGTTGGAGAGCGGAAAGATCGCCGGCCGCTCAACCGCACCCGCCATCGTGCGCACAACTTTCTCCGTGAACATGCGGGGCTGACCCGACACTCCAATCAGCACCGTCGGCCGCGCATTTTTGACGACGTCGAAGAGATCGATCCGATCGGGATGCAACCGGATCCAGCCGGCGACGGCCGCGCGCGGCTGGACAAAGGGCGCCTGGAACGGCTGTAGATCCGCCATGCCCTCGACGAGCAACCCGTCGCGGTCGACCGCAAAGAACCGGCGTCTGGCCGCGGTCTCGGACAGGTCGTCATCGATCATCAGCTTTAGCAGCAGATGGCCGATGCCGCAGCCCGCGGTCCCGGCGCCGAACATCACAAAGGTCTGATCGCGCAATGCCGTTCCGGTGACGCGCGTTGCGGCCAGCAATGTTCCGGCGGCGACTGCCGCAGTGCCTTGGATGTCGTCGTTGAAGGTGCACAATCGGTTCCGATAGCGTTCGAGAATGCGTCCGGCATTGGCGCGCGCGAAATCTTCCCACTGCAGCAGTACATGCGGCCAGCGCCGTTCCACAGAAGTGACGAACTGCTCGATGAAGTCATCGTAATCGGCGCCGCGTACCCGCTCGTGCCGCCATCCGATATAGACCGGATCCGCGAGCCGCTCGCGATTGTCGGTGCCGGTGTCGAGCAGAATGGGCAGGGTCGTCGCCGGATGCAGGCCGGCGCAGGCGGTGTACAGCGACAGCTTGCCGATCGGGATGCCCATACCGCCCGCACCCTGATCGCCGAGACCCAATATTCGCTCGCCGTCGCTGACGACGATCGCCTCCATCCTGTCGAAACGGGGGTGGGCGAGGATGTCCGCGATATGGGCGCGCTGCGGCCAGCTGAGGAAAAGGCCGCGCGGGTAGTGCCAGTAGTTGCTGAACTCCTCGCAGCCCTGCCCGACGGTCGGCGTATAGACGAGCGGCAGCATTTCGCTGAGGTTGCGCGTCAACAGCGCATAGAACAATGTCTCGTTGGCGTCCTGCAGCCCGCGTAGGAATACATAGCGGTCGAGGTCGCGATCGAATTTCCGAACTGCCTGAAGCCGTCGCGTGAGTTGATTGTCGAGGGTGCCGACATGCGGCGGCAGCAGGCCGTGCAATGCGAAGGTAGTGCGCTCGTCCTCGGTAAAGGCCGTTCCCTTGTTCAACAGCGGATTGGTCAGCAGTGCGGCACCTTCGAGATCGACCTCGATACCGGTCCGCTCGCGCGGTGTCTCGGCGGTCATCATACGACCCGCACCTCGACCGTGCCGACGCCGAAAAAATTGGCCCGGGCGTGGTCACCCGGAGCGAGCGGGAACTGGCGCACGAGGGACCCGGTCATCACCACCTCGCCCGCCCGCAGGCTGCGTCCATATTCGCCGAGCTTGCGCGCGAGCCAGGCAACCGAGTTCAGCGGGTGGTCGAGCACCGCAGCGCCGACACCCGTCGCTACGACATTTCCGTTCAGCTCGATGCGCGCTTCCACCTGATCGAGCCGCAGGGCCGGCGTAAGCTCGATCGGCTCGCCGAGAATGACCGAACGCTGTTGCGCGTTGTCGGCCAGCATCAGCGCAATCTGCCCGGGGTCGCCGCGCGTCTCGGTGATCTCGAAGGACGGGTAAACCACCGCGACCGCCGCGCGTACCTCTTCCGGCGACACCTCGCCCGCGAGCGGCCGACCCAACCGC
>DASQCY010000018.1:0-2443 GCA_035634495.1 Allostellaceae bacterium | reverse complement strand
CGACGAGCTCGACCGTACCGACGAGCCGTTCGAGGCCTATCTGTTGGAGCTCCTTTCCGATTTCCAGGTGACGATCCCGGAAATCGGGACGATCCGCGCCGATCAGCCGCCGATCGTGGTCATCACCTCGAACCGTACCCGTGAGATCCACGACGCGTTGAAGCGGCGCTGCTTTTATTACTGGGTCGACTATCCGACTGCCGCCCGCGAGATCGAGATCCTCAAGCGAAAGGCGCCCGGCGCCGGCGAGAGCCTGTCGCGCGAGGTCGTCGGCTTTGTTCAGAAATTGCGTGGGATGGATTTGTTCAAGCTGCCCGGCATCGCCGAGACGATCGACTGGACCGAAGCGCTGATGCAGCTCGACGTGCTCGAGCTGACACCGCACGCGATCAACGACACATTGGGCGTACTGCTTAAATACCAGGACGACATTGCCCGGCTGCATGGCAGCGAAGCCGCCCGGCTGTTGGAGCAGGTCAAGGCCGAGGCCGCCGCGGCCGGCCGGTGATCGCTATGCCTGATGCTCGCGGATCGCTGCTCGCCAATCTGATGCATTTCGCGCGCGCTTTGCGCGCGGCGGGGCTGCCGGTCGGGCCGGGGAAGGTCATCGACGCCGTCGCCGCCGTGCGAGCGATCGGCATCACCGATCGCCGCGATTTCTATTGGACATTGCATGCGGTGTTCGTCAATCGGCCGGACCAGCGCCTGATCTTCGATCAGGCCTTCCATGTCTTCTGGCGCAACCCTGATCTCCTGAAGAAAATGATCGGGCTAGTGCTGCCGGAGCTGCGCATCGAGGGCGAGGAGGACCAGCGGGCCGCCATGGCCCGGCGATTGGCGGAGGCGCTTCACCCCAACAAAGATGACGGCGGCGAAACCGAGGAGACCGAAACCGAGCTCGACGCGGCGATGAGCTTTTCCGACCGTGAGCAGCTCCGCGGCATGGATTTCGAAAAGATGTCGCTCGAAGAGCTGGCGCGCGCCAAGGCCGCGATCGCTCGGTTGCGTCTGCCCGTCCAGGACGTCCCGACCCGGCGTTTTGCCCCGGACCGGCATGGCGCCCGCGCTGACCTCCGGGCGACGTTGCGCGCGGCACTGCGCTCGGGCGGACTGATCGAATTGAAACGCCGCAGCCCGCGTCGACGCCCGCCGCCGCTCGTCGTCTTATGCGACATCTCCGGCTCGATGAGTCGTTACAGCCGCATTTTTCTGCACTTCATGCACTCGGTGACCAACGACCGCGATCGCGTCCACACCTTCGTCTTCGGGACGCGGCTCACCAACATCACCCGCTATCTGCGGCATCGCGACGTCGATCTGGCGCTCGAACGCGTTGCCGAGGCGGTCGTCGACTGGTCGGGCGGCACTCGGATCGGCCATTGCCTCGGCGAGTTCAACCGGCTGTGGTCGCGCCGCCTGCTGGGTCAGGGGGCAATCGTGCTGCTGATCACCGACGGGCTCGACCGCGACGCTGGGGCCGGTCTCGCACACGAGATGGACCGGCTGCACCGCTCCTGCCGGCGGCTTATTTGGCTGAACCCGCTGTTGCGTTACGAGGGTTTCGAGCCAAGATCACTCGGGATGAAGGCGATGATGCCATATGTCGACGAGTTCCGGCCGGTGCACAACCTGGAGAGCCTTGAAATTTTGATCGAGGTGCTCAGCGCGCCGATCGTCCGGCGCGGGACGGCAGCCTCGGCGTGGCGACAAAGCGAAGAGAGGGCAGCATGAGCGATACGGCGGAAATCCTCGAGCAGGCGGCGCGCTGGCGCGAGGCGGGATCGGGTGTCGCGCTGGCGACCGTCGTGACCACGTGGGGCTCCTCCCCGCGCCCCGTCGGCGCCAAGCTCGCGGTCGATGACAAGGGTGCTATGGTCGGCTCGGTGTCGGGCGGGTGCGTCGAAGGAGCGGTCGTCAACGAGGCGCTGGAAGTGATCCGCGACGGCAAGCCACGGCTACTCGATTTCGGCGTCTCCAACGACCAGGCCTGGGAGGTCGGGCTCGCTTGCGGCGGCAAGATCCAGATTTTTATCGAGCGCGTCGAATGAAAGGGCGCATCCTCGACCGCGTCGTCGCGGCGGAGCGAGAGCACCGCTCGGTCGCTCTCGCCACCGATCTCGCCACCGGCCGGCAATTGCTGCTCGACGGCGAGAATGCCGAGGGCGATCTCGCACTCGACGATGGTGTGCTCGACAGGGTGCGCGAAGCTTGGCGTGCCGGCCGTAACCGAACCATCGAGACGGTGGTCGGCGCTGTGTTCGTCGAGGTGCTCACACCGCCGCGTCGCTGCTTCATCGTCGGCGCGGTGCATATCGCCCAGCCGCTGGCGAAGATGTTGGTGATGACCGATTATGCGGTGACCCTTATCGACCCGCGCGAATCCTTCGCCACCGAGGCGCGCTTTCCCGGAATCAAGATGACCTCGGAGTGGCCCGACGAAGCG
>DASQCY010000017.1:0-8873 GCA_035634495.1 Allostellaceae bacterium | reverse complement strand
TATCGGGCTGACACCGGTCCCGATAACGAGACGTACCCAGGCGGAGGCGCGTGCGATTTTCGATGGTGCACGTTCCAACCTGAGCGTCATTTGCGGTCGGCGAGAATGCGCCGAAGGGTTGCGACCAGCCGATCGAATTCGATCGGTTTGGTGTCGAACTCATTGCACCCCGCCGCGAGTGCCTTCTCGCGCTCGCTGGCGAGCGCATGCGCGGACAGGGCAATGATGGGGATCTCGCGGGTTTGCGGATTGCCCTTGAGCCTCCGCGTAGCTTCCCAGCCGTCCACGACGGGCATTTCGAGGTCCATCAGGATAATGTCCGGCCGCTCGGCAGCGGCCATCTCGCAGCCCTTCTCGCCATCCTCCGCCGTCAGCACCTCGAAATCGCCGAGCAGCTCGAGCCGCATCTTGAGCATGAAGACATTGTCGTCGTTGTCTTCGATGTAAAGCAATTTGGTCACGATGCTGCTTCCATTTCGTTGCTGACCGCAGGCTTCCTCTGCACCAGCTGGCGGATGCGCTCGACTAGGTCGGCCGGTCGGAACCTTTCCTTGACCAGCACGAATTGGACGCCGGCATTCAATCGCTCGCGGTCCTTGGCGTCGAGATCGAGCGAGGTGATGACGATGACCGGGATGTCCCGCCAGCCGGCCTCCTTCTGCAAGGCGGCAACGACCGCAAAGCCGTCCATCTCGGGCATCATCAGATCGAGCAGGATCACGTCCGGCTTGCTCTCTTGCATACATTTGAGCGCCACGCGACCGTTCTCGGCCTCTCGTACAGTCCATTGCGGACCCTCGAGCCATCCGCGCATCCGCTCGCGCTGCACCGCGTCATCCTCCACCAGCAGGACGCGCGTGGGCGGCACCGGTGCCCGAAACCGGCTAACCAACCGACGCAGCTGTTCGCGGTCGATCGGCTTGGTGAGATAGCCGGCCGCGCCGAGGGCAATGCCCCGGCGGTGCTCATCCACGATCGTGATCATGATGACGGGGATCTCGGCGAGCTCAGGGTCCTGCCGCAAAGCGGTTAACACCGACCAGCCGTCGAGGTCGGGCATAATGACGTCGAGCGTAATCGCGGTTGGCCGCAGTTCCTTGGCAAGCTTGAGCCCCTCCATTCCGCCCGCCGCAGTCACGGCGGAAAATCCTTCGGCCTTGAGGTGATCCGCAATGAGCTCGCGTGCAGTGGCGTCGTCATCGATGACGAGAACGCAGCCGGCAGTGGGCGAACGGCGGCCGTCTGAACCGGTCGAGCTCCTCGCCTGCGCCTCCGCGCTGCCAGGTAGGCGGACGGTAAAGACCGATCCCTTGCCCGGCTCGCTTGCCACCGTCACGTCGCCGCCCATCATGCGCGCGAGCTTGCGCGTGATGGCTAGGCCGAGCCCGGTGCCGCCGTACTGCCGTGCGGTCGAGGAATCAGCCTGGGTGAATTCCTCGAACAACTTGGCCTGCTGCTCGGGAGTCATACCGATGCCGGTATCGGCCACAGCGATCTCGATCCAATTGCGGCCATCGACCACCTTTTTGACGCGCAGCTTAACCTCGCCCTGTTGGGTGAATTTGCAGGCATTGCTCAACAGATTGAGCAGGATCTGCCGCAGCCGCATGGGGTCGACGGTCAAGCTGCCAAGATTGTCCGGGCTTTCGACTACGAGTCGATTTTTATTCTGCTCCGCCAGTTGTCGCGCGGTGCCGATGACGTCCTCAAGCAGCGGCGCCAGATTCACCGTTTCCGGGCTGAGCTCGAGCTTGCCGGCCTCTATTTTGGAGAGGTCGAGGACCTGGTTGATAAGGCCGAGAAGATGGGTACCGGCACGGTGTACCCGGCGCAGCGGTTCCAGCGCCTTTTCCGTGCCGAAGCGCGCAGCGTTCGTGACCATCATCTCCGTCAGCCCGATAATGGCGTTGAGCGGCGTGCGCAGCTCGTGGCTCATGCTGGCGAGGAAGGCCGACTTGGTGAGGCTCATCGCCTCGGCCTGGTCGCGCGCAGCGGTGAGCGCCTCCTCGTAACGCCTGCGCTCGGTGATATCCGTGTAAATGATAATGCATCCGCCTTCCGGCAAACCACTGTGCCGTATCTCCAGCACGGTCCCGTCAGGACGGGTTCGCTCCCATCTGTAATCCCGCGCGACGTCGGCCGTGAGCCGTCGCACTTCGGCTTCGGCATCGCCCGACGCATACTCGCCGCGCTCGGCTAGCAAGTGAAGGTAGTCGTCATATCGGGGTTTGCTCTCTAGGAATGCCTGAGGCAGCTCGAGCAACTCCATGACCTGCCGGTTCCAAGCGGCCAGCTTCAGCTCGCGGTCGAACATCAGTACGCCATGTTCCATGTTGTCGAAGGTGACACGTAGGACTGCTCCGCGCCGCTGCAGTTCGGACGTGCGCTCCTCCACGAGCTTTTCCAGGCGGATGGCGGCGTTGGCGCGTTCCGCGAGCAAATGGTCGAGCTCAATGGCGTTTTGCCGGAAAACTTCGACAGCGCGCCCCATCGCGGCAACTTCGTCCGATCCGGTCGCGGGGACGGGGATTTCGCGCCGTCCCGCGGCGATGGAGAGCATGGCGCCGCTCAATTGCGTCAGCCGCGCCACGATGCTGCGACCGACATAGAGCCAAACGATCAGAAACGAGCTGATCACGGCGAGCGCGGAGACGGAGAGAAGAACATTCGTGTTGAACTGCTGCGCCCGGTTGGCAACCAGCGCCGCGGTGTCAATGTCCTCGCGCGAGCTGGTGACCAGCTGTTCGACAGCGTTGTGCAGGTGGGCGGAGAGCGCAGTATTCTCAGCGATGAGCTGCTTGCTCTTGGCTGTCGTCTCGATCTCGGTCTGGCGCAAGCCGAAGATATTCGTCTCACCTCTGACGTTGGCGCGAAGCCGGGCAATCGGCCCGAACAGCTCGGTCGACAGATCGGGATCGATATCTGAAACGAGGCCATCGATCGAGCGGATCGAACGTTGCGCCTGATTTCTGAACTCGGTGAGCTCCCGCGGATCGTTCGTCGTCGATGCGCGAAGGGCGATCTCGAACGTCAAGGTGAAGTCGCGCCTTATCTGCTCCAGTGGCAACAGCGCAAGGATCGCCTGATCGAGATCGTTCAACTCTGCCCGACGATCCTGTTGCGACTCGTTCGGTGAAACCAGGGCGCGCTGCAGCCGCAAGACCTTTCCTCTCATGTCGGCAAAGCGCGGCTCCCAGATCGCATCGAATTCCCGATGCGCTGCGAAAGTTGCTTCGACCAACGCCTCGCGCCTGGTCTCCGCGGCAACTTTCTCCCAGATAGTTGTTTGCAGGAGCGCGAGATTCGCGCCGAGACTCGAAATGACCTCGCCGATTGCGTCGAGTTCGGCCTTGTCGAGGTCAGCGCGCCGCAGTTGGTCGAGAAGCTTGGTGACGTTTGCGAACTCGCTGGTGACGGAAGCGGAAAGCCTGTTGACCTCGTCGGCGTCGTTCGAAGCCAGAAGGGCCGGCCCGACGCCGACAATATATTCTGCCCTGCTCGACAGCTCGCTGGCGGCGAGCGCCGGAGGCAGCGCTTCCTCGGTGATTCGCTGAAGCGACTTGCCAACCTGGAAGAAGGCGTAAAGTCCGACCCCCATGGCGATCACAACGAGCAATGTGATCGCACCGAAGGCGAATTGAAGCCGGCCTTTCAGGCCGAGACCGATCCTTTCCTCTGAGACGGCAGTCTGCTCGCCGGACCTGTCGCGAGAATCTGCGACTGAGGTTTCGAACATCGTGGTCTCGCGACTTCAGCCTGCGAGCCCTCCATCAGAGATCCCCGTGCCTCCTCCGGTGGATGCAGCGCGAGGGTCGAAGGGAACTCGTGGCCGCCAAGATAGGCCTGATGTCACTTCGGTAGGTGCCTGCGCAGTTTTATGCTGTTACAACTTCTCCTCACAAAATACAATTGATCAACCCTCCAGGGAGCATAAAATACAATTGATCAACCCTCCAGGGAGGAGGAGCCGGTGAGACAGGTCGGTGCCTGGGGTCTGGTCTCGGCGCTTCTTATCTCTGTTCCGCCTGCCGTTAACGTGGCGATGGCGCAAGAGGTCGCGTCCCCCCGAAGCATCGCTCTGGCCACGGCATCTCCGGGCGGCGTCTATCTCGTCTACGGCCAAGCCTTGGCCCCCATTCTCTCTCGGGCTTTGCAGATCGAGGTGACAGCCGAACCGACTCAAGGCGCGGTGCAAAATGTCATTCTCCTCGAAAAACGCCAAACCATGCTCGCCTTCATCAATGTCGGTCCGAGCTTGCAGGGCTGGAACGGCAGTGCTTGGGCGAAGGGAACGCACTATCGCTCGATGCGCGTCATGTTCCCGCTGTACGATACGGGCTTTCAATTCGTGGTGCACAAGCGCGTTGCTGCCAAGTCGCTCGACAATTTCACGGGCTTGCGGATCGGTGGGGGGCCGCGCGGCGGAACCAGCGGCGCTTACGTCGAGCAGATCTTCAAGATTCTCGGAATTCCTGCCCTCGTTCGGCATGACGCCTGGGACAATCTCGCCCAGCAACTGGCAGAGCGGGAGCTTGATGGAGCGGCCGCCGCCATTGGGGCGCCGTTTCCCGCTCTTGCACAGCTCGATGCCCAGCAGACCATAGACTTCGTCGCGCCCAGCCCGGAACAGGTCGCCAGCATCAGAAAGCAGCTGCCAGAAATCACCCCCTCCACAATCGCGGCCGGGACGTATCGATCCTTAACCACGGATTATCCGACCATCGGGCTCTATAACTTTGCTGTCGCCCACAAAGATCTTTCCAAAGATCTGGTCTATCGAATCGTCAAGGCGGTGTTCGAGAATCACGCGGAACTGGTGAAGGCGCATCCGGTGGCGAAGGAAACCGTTCCTGAAAATATCGAGCGCAATACGCTTTTCCCGCTCCATCCGGGGGCGCTGCGGTATTACCGCGAAAAGGGGATTGCGGTGCCCCCCGCGGCACTCGGGGCGACCAATTGAAGCATCGCGCTCGATCGGCGAGGCGTTACCCCTGCCGTCAGCAGCGCCAACGAGGTGAGATGCGCGATGGGCCAGACTGCTGCCCCAACGATCGCCCGCCGGCGCCAGGCCCTCACAAACGTTATCGGTGCGTTGTGCTTGGCCGCGGCGCTCGTAGTTTCAGTACCGGTTTGGAGCGGGTCGGCTCGGGCCCAAGCGACGAATTGGCCCCGTTCCATCACCATTGGGACCGCATCGCCGGGCGGGGTCTACGACGCCTATGGCGAGGGTCTGGCGCGGATGTTGACCCGCACGTTGCAAATCGAGGCAACCGCCCAAGTGACCCAGGGGCCGGCCCAGAACATCGTGCTCATGGAAAAGAAAGAAGCCATGCGCGGCTTCGTCACCATGGGGGTCGCGTTACAGGGCTGGAACAGGACACACATGGCCGCGCAGATGGCTGCTGGCAAACTCGACGGAGTGGCCATCGCTAGCGGGTTCCCGATCCCGGCGCTTGCGGAAAGCCAATCGTCGGCGAAAGAGACAATTCCGGCAAACATAGATCGTAATACAATGCTCTCGCTTCATCCAGGAGCACTCCGCCACTATCGCGAGATCGGCATCGCAGTTCCGCCGGGCGCGACTGTGGGTAACTGACACCTTAAGACTGAAACCGACAAGTGATGACGACGCTGGCGCCGGACCAGCTAGCCCGTTCACCGATAAGCTCCATAAGGGTCACCGAAAAGGTTGCAAGAAGATGACCTCTACATTCCGTGCCGCATGTGCGCTTCTTACCACCGTTGTCTTTCTCGGCATTGCAGTCTGTGGGGATGCCCGTGCGGCCGAGACGATCATCATCGGGACAGCGTCGCCGGGCGGGCCTTATCTGGCTTATGGTAGGGGCCTAGCTCGCATTCTGTCCCGCGAGTTGGGACAAGAGGTCACCGCAGAGTCAACTCAAGGCCCGGCGCAGAACATCACGCTGCTTGAGAAAAAGCAGATGATGCTTGCCTTTACGACGATGGGCGTCGCCCTGCAGGCCTGGAACGGGGCCGATTGGACCAAGGGAGAGCGCTACCGTTCCATGCGGGTGATATTCCCGATGTACGACACGGCTTTTCAGTTCGTCGCGCTGAAACGGCTTGGACTCCGTTGGCTCGAGGACTTTGCTGGCTTACGTATTGGTGTTGGCCCGCGAGCCGGAACGGGGGGCACTTACGTGCCGGAGATATTAAACGCTCTCGGCATCAAGGCCTCCGTCCGGTTCGGCGCTATGGAGAGCATGGGAGCCCAGTTGACGGCGGGCGATTTGGACGGCGTTGTCTTTGCCACCGGCTTCCCTGTTCCAGTGCTCACGACGTTGATTGCAGCGCATCCGGTGGATTTCGTACGGCCTTCGCCCGACCAAATCGCCATAATCAGACAGAAACTGCCGGAGATTTCGCAGTCGTTGGTTCCAGCCCAAACCTATCCGACTCAGGAGCGTGACTACCCGACGATCGGGCTCTACAATTTCGCGGTCGCGCACAAGGATCTGCCCAACGACCTCGTCTACAAGATCGTGAAAGCTGTGTTCGACAATCACGACGAGCTGGTGAAGGCCCAATCCTCGGCGAACGAGACCGTCCCGGCGAATATCAGCCGTGACGCTGTTCTCCCGCTGCATCCCGGAGCCGAGCGCTATTATCGTGAAGTCGGGATCCCAACCCCGGTTGAGCAAACCCACTGACCACGCCCTGGATCGGTGAGACGGTGGTCCTGCTGCGGTTACACCGAGATCAACGCCGCGCTCAGCGCAGGATCCCCATCTCGCGATAATAGCGCTCGGCGCCAGGATGCCGCGGCAGCGGCAATCCCACCACGGCATCCTTGAGCGAAATTCCACTTGCGGCAGCGGCAGAGGGATCGTGAGGCCGAGCGCCTTTTGAGATTGATGAACAGCTCAACTCTCGTCGTTTGCTCCACCGGCAAGTCGGTCGGCTTCTCGCCCTTGAGAATTCGGCCGGTGTAGACGCCGGCCTGGCGGTACGTGTCGGTAGCGCTGCTTCCATAGCTTAATAGGCCGCCAGCGGCGGCGAACTCGCGCCATTTTAGCGTGATCAAGTCGCGCCCCCTCACTCGATCACCTCGTCGGCGCCGGCAAGTATCGACGACGGAATTTCGAGGCCGAGCGCCTTGGCGGTCTTGAGGTTGATCACCAGCTTGAATTTGGTTGGCTGCATCACGGGAAGATCAGCGGGCTTGGCACCTTTCAAAACCCGGCCGACATAGACGCCGGTCTGACGGTAGGCGTCAACGAGGCTCGGTCCGTAACTCATCAGGCCGCCCGCCGTGACGTATTCAGGCCATGGGTAAGCCGCCGGCACCCCGTGCCGTGCCGCCAGCGCAACGAGTTGTTCGCGGCGGCTGTTCAAGAACGCATCGCCACCCACAGCGAGCGCGCCTGCCCGCAGCTGGACCAAAGCCACAAATGCTGCATCGATCTCGTCTTTAGTGCTGGCATTCAGAACAATGATTTGCTGCCCGAGGGCGCGCCCCGCCGCCTGCATGGCTTTCGTAGTGGACCGGGCAAGATTCGGACTGGTCGGATTCACCAGCACGGCGATCAACCTGGAGTTAGGCATCAGCTCGTGCAGGAATTCAAACACCTTCGCCGCCAGCAGGCCGCTGAAATTACTTACCCCCGTGACGTTCCTGCCTGGTCGGTCGAGGCTGGCGACAAGTCCAAGCTCGACCGGGTCGGCCCCTACCTCGAAGACAACCGGGATCGTGGTGGTCGCCGCCTTGGCCGCCACTGCGCCGGAACTGGTGGTCGCGGCAATCACGGCAACCTTGCGACCAACCAGATCGGCCGCCAGGGCAGGCAATCGATTGTTTTGACCCTCCGCCCACCGGTATTCGATCAACACGTTCTGACCTTCGACATAGCCAGATTGTTGGAGGCCCTGACGGAACGCAGCCACCATGGGCCGGTACCTGTCAGCTGATGCGGCGTTGAGGAACCCGATCACCGGCAT
This sequence comes from Allostellaceae bacterium, assembly GCA_035634495.1. GTDB lineage: Bacteria > Pseudomonadota > Alphaproteobacteria > ATCC43930 > CGMCC-115725 > AP-15. Next base: position 914 of record DASQCY010000017.1, on the reverse strand, counting down.
CGCGGGCTGCTGCGCGCGCGCCGCGAGCGGCCATGCCGCCGCGCCGCCGACGAGCGTGATGAACTGCCGCCTTTTCACTCGATCACCTCGTCGGCGAGCGCGAGCAGCCTGTCAGGAATTTGGAGGCCGAGCGCCTTGGCGGTCTTGAGATTGATGATTAACTCGAGTTTCGTGGCTTGCGTGACCGGCAGGTCGGCGGGCTTTTCACCCTTGAGAATGCGACCGGTGTAAAGACCAACCTGTCGGTAGTGCTCTGTCAGGCTCGTTCCGTAACCGATGAGCCCACCCGCGACTACGAACTCACGAAACGAGTACATGGTCGGAATCGCATGGCGTGCCGCAAATTCAATGAGGCGCTCGATCCTATTGTTAAAGAAAGGATCGCCCCCGACGAGCAGGGCCCCGGTTCGTGCTTGGACCAGGCTCACGAAGGCGGCGTCGATTTCGCGGTCGGTGCTTGCTTTCAATCTCTGAATTTTTAACCCCACGACAGGAGCCGCCGCCAGCACGTCTCTGGTCGCTAGCTCTAATACCGGATTGTTCGGATTCTCAAGAAAGCCGATCGTCGTGGCGCTGGGTACCAACTCGTGCAACAGCGCGAGTCCCTTGGCCCCGAGTTCACCGTTGAACACGTTGACCCCCGTCAGGTTGCCTCCCGGCCGATTGAGGCTCGCAACAAGTCCGAGCTGTGTGGGGTCAGCGCCGACGAGGAACACAATTGGGATGCTGGTGGTCGCAGCCTTAGCCGCGAGAGCAGGAAGCGCGCCCGCTGCGACGATTACAGCCACTCGAAGTTGGACCAGATCAGCCGCCAACGCTGGCAGCCGGTCAGCTTGGTTTCCCGCCCAGCGATATTCGATCACCAAGTTCCGGCCTTCAACATAGCCGGATTGGTTCAAGCCCCGCCGGAGGCC
>DASQCY010000016.1:0-8045 GCA_035634495.1 Allostellaceae bacterium | reverse complement strand
CCCCCGGCACCAGCAAGTGGAACAAAATCGAGCACCGCCTCTTCTCCTTCATCAGCCAGAATTGGCGTGCCCAGCCCCTCGTCAGCTATCGCGTGATCGTCGAGCTGATCTCGGCCACGACCACCAAAACCGGCCTCACCGTGCGCTGCGAACTGGACACTGGCCAATACCCCAGCGGCATCGTCGTCTCCGACGCTGAAATGGCTGCCATCAACATCGAACGTGCCGAGTTCCACGGTGAGTGGAACTACACCATCTCACCGAATACCGATCCGCCAAACCGCGCGTTTATTTCCTGACAGATCCTTAGTATCGTCGGCGAAGACGTCACGGCGGTCATGACCGGGCTTCACGATGCCGACCGAGTTCAGTCCGGACTGTCTCTCCGCCCTCAGATTGCCTTTTCTCGCTACGCCGATCGACCGCGCGCAATGAACAATCTGATCGCAGGCCTTCTCAGGAATCGAAATCGGCGAAGCTCGTTGATCTTTTTCTATGGTCGGATATGACCGGATTGGTTGCCGCTCGTTTTCACCAGAGAACATACGAAGGCGTTGTCATACTGGACCTGTCGCTCGGCCCAGATGTGCGAATTTTCGCAGACCAGGCGAAATGATATCAGGAGAGCGATAAAATAAGGAGTTTCTGTCGATTTCGCCCAAAGCCGTGACGACGTATCTGCCTATTATATTGTCTACGTAGACTGGACACGTAACAGGTCCCTGCCGATCACTGGGGTAGAGCAGTTTCAAGGGATCTTCGCATCGCCGAGGAACCGGCAGCTGCTTGTCGCGCGCGCTATAACGGCGGCGTCATAGCCGGGGTCGTGCTTCGATTCTTTCGCGGCGGAGTGGCGGAGGTGGCGGCGAATTGCTCCCTCCAAGGCACGCTTCACTTGAGGCCCAACGACCTGTTGTAGCGGCGCGCGATCGAATGGTCGTGCGCCCAAGGCCTGACCAAGTGCAGCCTTGGCGGCGCGAACCTTTTTCTACAGAAATTTGGCGGTAAGGTCGTGCACACGGCCCGTCATCGCCTAGATTCGTCGCTGTTTTGCCGATTCGCAATCGGCGATTGGATGGCCGACAGGGTCGAGGGCGTCCGTCCGTTGATCCCGCTTCGGGTGGCCGGTTTCGGTCGCTCCGTGCGGAGCCATCTCAGAAAGCTCCGCTCCTCGGGCCGCCGACGTTCGTAAGTCTTGAGCACTCCGGCTATCTCGGCGGTCCTTCAAACAAGCCGAGCGGAAACCCCTTCGATGGTGCGCCAAGTAACGGCATGCTAATCGGTCTTGACCGGATGCGGAGAGTCGGTGCCTTGATCCTGTAAACGCTGCTTTTCGTGGGCGGAACGGTTTCCGTGCTCGGAGCGAGAGGGACGGGTGAGGGCGAGCGATGTGATGTCAACGATTGTGGTGACGACGACACTGGAAACGACGGTCGAAGGCATCTTCCAGCTGATGATCAATCACCGCATCAGCGGCGTACCGGTCGTGGCCGGGGGACGGGTGGCGCGTCGGAATGGTCACTAAAAATGACTTCTCCCGGCGGACCGAGATCGGCGTCCGCGGTATCGAGGACCGCACGATTGCGGGGCCGCTCTACCCGGTCCTTTGAGGCAGCGAAACGCGACGACCCCGCTCAGCAATGGCCGACGATCAGCGCGATGTCATCGACTTTCTGAGAAAGCCTTCCTCTTACACAGCGGCAGTCGAGCGGGTCGATATCATCGAAACCCATGTGTCGTTGGTCTTTCTCGCCGGCGACCGCGCTTTCAAGCTCAAACGCGCGATAAAATTTCCTTACCTTGACTTCTCTTCCGCGGAAGCGCGTCGGGTAGCGTGCGAGGCCGAGCTCGCGCTGAACCGCCGCACGGCTCCGGACCTCTATCTTGAGGTCCGAGCGCTGACCCGCACCGCGAATGGTGGGGTTGGCTTCGGGACCGAGGGTCGCGTCGTCGATTGGGTCGTTGTGATGCGACGCTTCGATCAGGCGGCGCTGTTCGACGAGCTCGCCAAGACCGGTCGGTTGACCGCTTCTCTGATGACCGAGCTCGCCGGCCATATCGCGGCTTTCCATCGCACCGCCGAACCGCGTCCCGAGAACGGCGGCGCTACGGCTCTAGCCGCTGTCGTCGAGACGAACCATTGCTGCTTGATGGCGGCGCAGCGCGCCGGTTTTGCCACTGAGAATATCGTCGAGATCAGGCGAAGATCATTAGAGCGGCTCGCTGCCATCGGCGCCTTGCTCGACCGGCGGCGGGCAGCGGGAAAGGTGCGGCGCTGCCACGGCGATTTGCATCTCCGCAATGTCTGCCTGTTCGAGGGCAAGCCGACCCTGTTCGATTGCCTCGAATTCTCCGACGAGCTCGCTTCGGTCGACGTCCTCTATGACCTCGCCTTTCTGTTGATGGATCTCGAGCACCGCGGGCTCGCGGATTTTGCCAACCTCGTGCTGAACCGCTATCTCGATTTGACCGACGAGGACGACGGGCTTGGCGCGATGCCGCTCTTTCTGTCGTCGCGCGCGGCGATCCGGGCGCATGTCACGGCAGCGGCGATGGAGGGTGCAGCGCATCCGGGGGCGAAGCCGGAATTGCCTGCCGAAGCGCGCAGCTACCTCGATCTCTGCGCTTTGTTGCTGCGGCCGCGATCCTGCCGATTGGTTGCGATCGGCGGCCTCAGCGGGACCGGCAAGTCGACCCTCGCTGCGGGCCTCGCGCCGAGCCTGGGTGCACGGGTCCTGCGCAGCGACGTGATCCGCAAGCAGCTGTTCGGAGTTGCCCCCGAAACGCGCCTGCCGACGAGCGCCTATACGTCGCAAGTGTCGCGCCGCGTCTATCAGACGCTGCGCCGGAAGACAGCAGATGCGCTCGCCGCGGGATATTCGGTGATCATCGATGCCGTATCGCTCAAGCCAGCCGAGCGCCACTCCTTCGTCGCGGTCGCCGAGGCAGCTGGCGTCCCGTTTGCGGGTGTTTGGCTCGCGGCTCCGGCAGCAACGATGGATCTGCGCCTGCGCGCCCGGCGCCATGATGCCTCTGATGCGTCCCCGGAGGTCCTCACGCAGCAGCTCCGGCAGGATCCCGGGACGGTCGATTGGGTTCGGATCGATGCGAGTGCGGGCCCGGCGGATTGCCTGTCCGCCGCGCGACGGGCTCTCGCGTTGGGCTGACCGCCTGCGGTCGATCAAATCGAAGGCGGCTTGCCGCGGCTCCGCTTTGCCTCAATTTGCTGCGTCAGTTCCGAGCGGCGCTCTGGCCCGAGCTCTTCGAGCGGCGCACTCTTGGCCTTTTTCTTGGTCCGGCGGGGCGTCTCCGTCGCTCTCTGATCCTTCTCTCTGCCCTGTTTCAATGGGCTACCACCGGGCATCGAGATCTCCTGTCAAAATATGAAAAAATTTTCGCTCGCCGCGAGTCGGCCACGTGATCCAAAAGAATGGAGACCAGGATTGAAATTGCGGACAGAGCAAACTCGAATTGTCTTAAGGAAGATCCCCATCTGAAACGGAAGCATGTTAGCTTCATAGCTGAACAAGATGGTTGCATTTATCGAGCGCGCACCGTGCCCGAAATGGAGGCTACTATTTTCGGGCTCTGGACCAGGCTCATGAGCCGCTCGACATTGGCCAAACCGAACCCGTGTCGATTACGCTCACCTCAATGATCGTCGCGTGGGTGCGCCAATCACGAATGCCCTCGAGCCGGGCAAACCGTTTCTTTGCAGCCTCGATCGCCCGTTCGCGGCTTCGGGCAGAACGGATGATGATCGTGCGTTGGCAGGGCCTCACAACAATGTTGAATCTAGCGAATTCGTTGAGGAAGCAGACGCGATAAACTGGTCCAACCTTGATCTTGGCTGGGTCCAATAGTTTTCGAAACCGCCTTATTACCTCGTTTGCCCGAAAGACCTGGCCAAATGCCTTCTCCAAGATTTCGGTGTGGCGTCGCAGCATGACAGTGGGTGCCGCTTCGATTTTAGAGAGCCGGAGTCCGGCCGCGAGATAATTAGTTGTGGCCGTCAGCCTCTCACTGAGTTCGTGATAGACAGCTAAATACGGTTCGCGCACATCTCTTTGTGATAGGGCACCGGGCTTCCGCCCGGGCGGCATCGATATCTCTGGACTGGCGCGCCCGTGGCAAACGCCGGCTCGCGAGCGAGTGGAAGCCGTCATTTGAGCGACCGCCGGCTGAAATAGCTGTGCAACGGTGCCTCGGATGGGTATTGATCTTGCTGCAGCTTCCCCTCCGTTTCCCGGATCAGCTTTAAGATCATCTGCCGCTTGGCTGGATCAGCCTCGATCTCCAGCAATCGCCGAAAGTGATCTAGATTGATCCTGAGGATTGCTGGGTCTTCCATTGCAGCACCTCCGATCTCGAAGCGCTTATGCTGATCGGGCGAGCTGCCCGCCTTCCCAGGTCGAAGCGCCCGCCCGCACGGGGTGGTCACCGTCGTCGCTTGATCTGATCAAGAACGTAAACGCGGGCTTGGAGGGCTGCCTTAATAAACATTAACCAGCGATCCCCGCGGCCCCCGCTCGGTGGTATTTAGCCCAATTGCTACCTGAGGCATTTTGACGCACTTACGCCACGCGGTTCTGCGCGGAGAGAGCATCCCGCACAGCCTGCGGCGCGCCGTCCAGGTGGAGGTAGCGCGCGTCGAATGTGGCAGCCGCCTTTAGCGCATCCAAATCGGGTATCCTGACCATTCGTTGGTCGGAGACGATCAACTTCTCGTTTTGCAGGCGCCGCAGCATGCGGTTGGCATGAACCTCTGAGATGCCGAGCGCATCGCCCAGCTCCGCCTGGGTCAGGGGCAGCCGATAGTTATGATCAAGCGTTTCACCGACCAATCTTAGGCGCTCGAACATCTCGCAAAGAAGATGGGCCACGCGTGCATAGGCATCGCGGCGGCCGATCGCGGTGATGCGCTCACGCAGAATGGCCTCTCGCTGAAGCGCATTCCACCACAAAGCAATGGCCACATCGGGATGATCGAACATTTCCCGGGTGAGCCGGTCGCGATCGATCCACGCAATGACTGTAGGGCCGAGGGTAGAGATCCCGTGATCGGTCGCCTTGAGCAGCAAGCCGTAGAGCTCGGTTTTGTCACCGGGAAGCATGAAGTCCAAGATCTGCCGGCTCCCATCGCTCAAGATCTTGTAGCGGCATGCATGCCCGGCGATCACGACGAAGACCCCGGCAGGCATTTCCCCTTCCCGAATAATGTCCGAATGTGCGCGAAATTCTTCGGACCGCAAAACAAGGCCGCTCAGCCATTCCTTATCTTGATCGGGCAAAGGCAGGAAGTGCTCGAGCTTCATGACCAGCGGCGTCAACATAACGGTCCCCCAATCCGGCGGGTGGTTTACGATATCTCACCGAGCGGCCGAGCGCTTCGGCCAGGCCGAAAGCGACCGAGCGAGGTTGATGTGGATCAAGGTCGAAAAGCCTGGACGGCGGTAGAAATTTGGATCGGCGGGGAAGCTGGTATCACAGCTCGCTTCCGTTGGTCAGCAGCTGAACCGCTGAGGAGGCGTCGATGGTACCCGATAAGATTTTGCAACACGATGTCATTGCCGAGCTCGAGGAGCAGTGATGAACGTCACCGACCGGCCAATCCTCGGGCGCGTTCTCGCCGGCTTGGTCATGGGAGGCCTCACGCTCGGCTTGATCGGGCTCGCCGTAGCGATTGGGCCGATCGCCGCCCTTCTTCTGGTGCAATTGATTTTGCCGGTCGCAATGATTGCGACCGTCCTGATCGTCAGCCTTGCCTCGACGGCTCGAGCGGCGTGGGGCCGGCTGTGCTTGATCAACGGTATCATGAGCATCGCGCTCGCCGCGGCTAGCGTCCAGGGTCAAGGGCAACCGCTTTGGCCCACGGATCCCGGCTACGAGCGCGCCCTCGACCAGGGGATCCAGTGGTGGGTCGGACACGTGATCTCGACCGCTGCCGCCTATTTCGGCGGTGCCGTAGTCGTAGCGGCGGTGTTGTTTGCTCTGAGCTATTGGCTTCTTCGCTCGCCGCACGGGCTGCATCGCGACGCGCATTGAGCCCCACCATTACAGAGGACACGTGCGTCGCCTTTCTGCGGTGGTGCTTGCCGCGGCTCGAGCTTCGCTGGTCGGGGTACCGCAAGGTGCGCCGCCTTGTCGGCAAGCGGCTCAACCGGCGGCTTGCCGAGCTCGGACTTTCCGGCCTTTCCGCGTACCGCACCTTCCTGATGAGCGTGCCCGGAGAGTGGGCACGCCTTGATGCGATGTGCCGTATTCCGATCTCGCGCTTCTACCGTGATCGCGGAACGTTCGGTGTGATCGCCGGGCAGTTGCTGCCGGAAGTCGCAGCGACGGCCAGTGGAAGAGGCGACGACGCGGTCAGATGCTGGAGTGTCGGATGCACCTCGGGGGAGGAGGCCTATACCCTCGTAATGGCGTGGCGCTTTCAGGTCGCTCACGAGTGGCCGGCGCTCGGCTTCTCCATGATCGCCACCGATGCCGACGAGACCATGATAGAACGGGCCGAGGCTGCCTGCTATGCCCGCAGCTCGCTCAAAGATCTGCCGCAGGAGTGGCTGGATCGGGCCTTCATCCGGCGCAGCCAGCTGTTTTGCCTCGCTCCGGAATTTCGCCAAGGCGTCGAGCTCGTGCTGCAAGACATCCGCCGATCGATGCCTGAAGGCCTGTTCGATCTGATCCTCTGCCGCAATCTCGTCTTCACTTATTTCGGCGACGCGCTGCAGCGCGGTATCTCGGACCAGCTGCAGAAACGGCTGCGGCCGGGTGGCTTTCTCGTCCTGGGAGGCCACGAAGCTTTGCCGGCCGATGCCAGCGGTTGGGTGCTCACTGCTCCAAAACTGGGAATCTATCGGCGGGAGGCATGATGCAGTCCTCTGAAATTACGGACAAATTGGCGCCTGCGTCAGCGCGCGGTGACGGCGCCGGATTCAGGCCTCGCGCGTCCAGTCTACCCGCACGAAATATCCGTCCTTCTCGAAGTGGTCCTCGATCTCGCCATGGAAAGCGCGTTTGACCGCTTCGCCAATCCGGCGCGGCAGGTGGATGTCAGTCGTGTTGATCACGACCCCTTGCGCGTCATCCTCGACGCTGATGATCCGGTTGAGCGGATGCTCTTTCTTTTCCGCCTCCTCCTGGTGGCGGGCCAGGCGGATCATCTCCGCCTTGTGCTCCCGGGCGAAATCGCCCCGCAGCGTCACGACACCGGCCGGAAATTTGTCGTTGATGCGTCGGCAGGCCGCGCACCGCTCTTCGGCTACACCTTCGCCCTTCGCGACCCATCGCCAGCGCCCCTCGTGGTAGACGGCGCCGCATTGCGGGCAGACCGTACCCTCACGAAGCTTTTGCTGACGCTGGTACGGATCGAGGATGTGATCCTGTTGCGCGTGTCCTGCGATGCGGCGCGTTGCTCTTGGCCTCTGCGGCCTTGGGTTCGGCTGTTTCATATCGGCTCCGTGCGATGCGGGACAGACACTGTCTCAAGCTCAGCCGGCTGATCCATTGACATGGGTCAATGGAGAAATGCGGGTCATTGACCGGTTATTCGACCTGCTGTTCGACCGGTTGGCGCAGGCGCTTGGTTCGGCCGCGGGCGAGCTTCGCTTCGCGGCGTCGTTCGCGGGATGCCGCCGTCGGGCGTGTTGGAACGCGCCGTTTCCCGGGCTCGGCCGCTCGACGAATGAGGTCGATCAGCCTCTCGTAAGCGTCCTGGCGATTGCGCTCTTGCGTCCGGAAGCGCCGCGCTATGATGACGATAACGCCATCGGCGGTCATCCGCCGCCCGGCGAGCAGGCGCAATCGCGCACGGGCCGCTTCATTGAGGCTCGGCGACTGGAAGGCATCGAAGCGGAGCTGGACCGCGGTGGCGACCTTGTTGACGTTTTGTCCGCCGGGGCCGCTGGCGCGGACGAAAACCTCCTCGAGCTCGTCCTCGTCGATCGCGATGTGGTCGGTGACCGGGATCATTTTCGGCGCCCCATCTCAGCCCTTGATGCAGATCACGGGCTCGAGCGTAGCAACCTTGCGCGAGAGGCCCGCTA
>DASQCY010000015.1:0-3425 GCA_035634495.1 Allostellaceae bacterium | reverse complement strand
CTGCGGAGGTCTTCTTTTCGATGTCCTTCATCATATGGATCAGCATCTTGGTCGCGCGCGAATTGGCGCCGGCGGTTTCGTTGACCAGCGCCTCGCGCTTGGGAATCTTGCGGCGCGGTCCGTTCGTCGTGACGAACACCGACCAGAAGCCCCGGAAAGTTCTTCTTGGGCCGACCGCGGGGAGTTGGCGTGACAGGTGTTCCCGGTCAGCCGGCCACTCCGGCCACCCCCCGGCTCCACAGGGCAGCGGCGAATGTCGATCGCCAGCTTGCCAAGGCAGAGTTTCACCCCTATATGAGAGGTGGCTGTTATTGTTAATACGACAATACGTGTATTTGCAACAACCATATTTGAACCCGATGAAGCGACGCCCCGGTTCCCTCCCCTGCTCGCCCCCTGATAGCCCGATTCGGGCCCCGTGATCGGCGAAAACGGCCCCCTGTTCGACCGCATCAGGACTTGGATGGTAAGTATCTGATCTACAAGTCTTTATCAAGGATGACAGGGTGAAATCTCAGCACCGAATCGATGATTCGCCCTGTTTTCCCGCTTTTACAGGGGTCGGAGAGCCGAAAACACCGATGTGATGACCGGCATCCCGATCTCGCTTTGCGAGGTCATCACCGATTCGGGGTGAAACTGGACGGCGGTGATCGGCAGACAGGCATGCTCGATCGCCATGATCACCCGATCCTCGGTTTCTGCGGTGATCGAGAGCGCCGATGGCAAGGTGCTGCGCCGAGCGTAGAGAGAGTGGTATCGACCGACCGTGAACTCGCGCGGCAGACCGCGCAGCAGCCTGCCGCCCAGGACCCGGACCAGCGACGGCTTGCCGTGCATCGGGACATCCAACACATCGAGCGATCCGCCGAAATATTCGACGATCCCCTGCAGGCCGAGACACACACCGAAAACCGGAAGACGACGCTCTACCAGCAGCTCGAGGGTCTCGTTCATCGCGAAATCCGCCGGTCGTCCCGGCCCCGGCGACAATACTACGAGATCGGCGTCCGCCCCCTGCCGCAGTTCGCTCCGCCCGAGCTCAGGGCGCATCGTCACGACCTCGGCGCCGGTCGTGCGAATGTAGTTGGCCAGCGTGTGGACGAACGAATCCTCGTGATCGATCAGCAGCACCTTCCGGCCGCTGCCGACCCCGGTCGAGAGCGGCGCGCGGGCGGCTGCGGCGGCCGCCGGTCCGCGAATCGCCGTGAACATCGCGGATGCCTTCAGGCGGGTCTCGGCTTCCTCGGCTTGCGGGTCGCTGTCGTAAAGCAGGGTAGCGCCGGCCCGCACTTCCGCCACGCCGTCCTGCATGCGGATCGTCCGCAGGGTGAGGCCGGTGTTCATGTTGCCGTCGAAGGTAATCCGCCCGATCGCACCGCCATACCACCGCCGGGACGAGCGCTCCTGCTCTTCGATAAAGCGAATTGCCCAAAGCTTCGGTGCGCCGGTCACGGTTACCGCCCAGGCGTGGCTCAGGAAACCATCGAGCGCATCAAACGGCTCGGCCAGCGTGCCCTCGACGTGGTCGACGGTGTGAATGAGCCGCGAATAGAGCTCGATCTGGCGGCGGCCGATGACGCGCACGCTGCCTGGGATCGCCACCCGTGATTTGTCGTTCCGGTCGACATCGGTGCACATCGTCAACTCGCTCTCGTCCTTCGTCGAGTTGAGCAGCTCGCGGATGCGCTCGGCATCTTCGACCGGGTCGCGGCCGCGGGCGATGGTGCCGCTGATCGGGCAGGTCTCGATCCGCCGGCCCTCGACCCGGACGTACATTTCGGGCGACGCGGCGACGATGAACTCACCCTGGCCGAGATTGATCAGCGCGCCGTACGGCGCCGGGTTGGCTTGGCGCAGCCGCTGGAAGACCACGCTCGGCAGGTCTCCGCAGGCATCGGCAAAGAGCTGCCCAACCACCACCTCGAACAGATCGCCGCGCACAAAAGCGGCCCTGGCCCGCTCGACGAGTGCGGCATATTCGCCCGGCCCATGATCGCTTTCACTCGGTCGGGTGGCCGCCGCTCGATCGAGACGGTAGGGATCGGGTGCTGTGGTCCGCGGCAGACCGCTCGTCTTGGCTCCGCGGACTTCGAACTCGTAGCGGTGAACCGCCGCCGATTGACGCATATGATCGACGATCAGGATCTCGTCCGGGAGATAGAGGACGAGATCCCGCTGATCGGCGGGGCGCGGCAGTCGCAGTTTTGTCGGCTCGAACTGGAAGACCAGATCATATCCGAACGCACCGTAAAACCCGAGGTGCTGGTCCTCGGAGCTGGCGAACAGATGGACCAGCGCGCGCAGCACCGAGAATACCGAAGGCTGCCGGCTGCGGCGCTCCTCGGGAAAGCGCTCCGTGGTTTCGCCGATTGCGCCCGAGATGCGGTCCGCGGACGTTCGTTCGATCGTCGTTGCCGCGAGCGCGCCGACTACCTCGGCAATCGGGGCCAACAGGATATGGCCGCGCGGGTTCAGCGCATCGATCGTAAACCGGCGTCCGCGCGCGGTGAAGACCAGCGGCGGGTCGACAAATCCCATGTCCCAGCGTGTGTACCGGCCGGGAAACTCGAAGCTCGAGGAGAACAGCACACCGCGCCGGGTGTCGAGCGCACCGGCGAGCGCGTTGTCGGCCGGGCGATAGGGTTGATCGCTGATTTCCCGTTGGATGCGGATGCCACCCGCGGTGCGATAGCTCATGACTTGCATGCGGTTCCCCTCTGGGCTGGCGGCGCCGCGGGAGATCCGGGAGGGTCCGCTCCGAAACTGCGAAGGCCGCCCGGTGCTTCCGCGGCGGCCTCTATCGGAAAAACGAAAACGATGGCCGCCCGCTTCAGACGGGCCACCACCAAGCTGCTGATTGAACGAAGCGAGCCATGGGCCCTGGATTAGCAGATCGCTGGCCGGACCGCAATCGCCGTCCGACGAGGCGACGGACTGGGCATATGAGGAGAAACCGGGATGAGCAAAGCGGGCCCGTATCGAGGACTGCACAGGAGATGGCGAACCCTCCTCCCCGGCTTGTGTATCGCCGCACTCGGCCTCGATCTTGCGAGCGGGACCGTGTCTGCGATGCCCCCGCATAACTCGATTGGTGTGCCGTCGGAAGATTTTTGTTCGGCGAAGGGGCAAGGACGAACCCTCCGCGCCGACCCTTCAAACTACCAGAACCTGGTTCCGGCGCTGCGGGCCGGCGATACTTTGCTGCTCACTTCCGGCCGCTATCCCCGACTGACCATCGCCAACCTCATCGGCGAGCCCGGTCGTTGCATCACCGTCACCGGTCCGCCGGCAGGCCCGCGTGCCGTGATCGCAGGCCAAGCCGGACACAACACCGTCGAGATCCTCGATTCCAGCTACGTCGTCGTCAGCAATCTCACCATCGACAGCCTCGGCATGGGCGGCGACGGGATCAAGGCTCCGCG
>DASQCY010000014.1:0-3111 GCA_035634495.1 Allostellaceae bacterium | reverse complement strand
GAGAGGTCGGCTCCGCCAACGCCGACATCACGGGCGATGCGTTCCATCTCGGCAGAACCGCAATTATCAAGGTCCGCCATCGCCCTGCGGGCGCCGTTCCAGCTTCGCCACCAATGCGCAAGCCGACGAACAAACCCGGGGTGTTCACCTGTTTGAGCCGAGCGGGACATCGCAGCCTCCATAACGAGAGTCATGCTCCTACGCGTTGAGCCGACGCAGCGCGGAGCGGTTGCGCAGCAGGATCCGGCGACACTTCGGCACTTCGATCGCCGCCGCATCTTCCAAATGTTTGAGCGTGCGCGAGACGGTTTCGATGGTGAGGCCGAGATAGTCGGCGATATCCTGACGCGACATCGGCAACTCGACCGCCCCACCGCCGGGCGCGCGGTCCGCCATTTCCAACAGAAAGCCCGCCACCCGCTCCTCCGCGCTTTTGATCAGCATCAGCGAATGCTCTCGCACCCGTGCGAGTTCGCGAGCGGTTAGCGTCCACATTTGGCGCGCAACCTCGTTGTCCCTTGCCGCAAGCGCCATCACTGCACTGCGTTTGATCACGGTGATCTTGCACTCGGTGATCGCCTCGGCCGAAAACGTATGCACGTCTTCCGTCTCGAAACCGAAAATGTCGCCGGGCAGATGGAAAGCTCCGATCTGACGGCGTCCGTCCACCAGGACTTTGTACGTTCGCACCGTCCCGCTGACGACCTTGTAGAGGTATTCGGCGGGCTCGTTCTCGCCGTAGATCTCGGCGTTAGCCACAAACGACATGCACGCACCCATGAGCTCGATCGCACCGGTTTGCGTCGCACCGGGAGGCGGCACGCGATGAGGTTGCGTTGCCGGCTGCCCCTGGGAAACATTCCGGATCGCGGTCCGCGTCAGCATGGCTCATCCCCTCAGTTGATGAGACCATTGGTAACCTGTGCGCGGGGGAGCGAAAATTCCGATAAAATCCCTCCGGGTTAACCCGGAGGTAGGACAGGCCACAGGCTCTCGATGAAGACATTCGTCACGGATTTGGCCGCCAAATCGAGCCCGCAGGGCCATCTCAGCGCTGTTAAGCATTGGCTTTTTGTCCGGCAGGAGGCGCTTCGCTATGCGCTTGCGCCCCTCGCCGTGGCGCTCGCGTTCTTGGCCCGACTCGCGCTCACGCCGATCCTGGGAGATGCCTCGCCCTACCTGCTGTTCGTTCCCGCCGTTTTGATCGCGGCCGGCTTGGGCGGGCTTGGACCGGGACTGCTGGCAACCGGCCTCAGCGTCGTGCTCGGCTTCTTCGTCAGCACGATTTCTCCCAGTCTGTCGGTGCCGGAAATCGTCGATGCTGCTTTGTTTACGATGATCGGAGCGGGCATCGCCTGGAGCGGCGAGCAGCTGCAACGCAACCGTATTCGCGCCGCCACTAGCACGCGGGACGCGCTGGCGCGCGAGGCCCATCTCGCCTCGATCCTCAATACCGTGCCGGAAGCGATGATCGTGATCGACGAGGGCGGAATCGTGCAATCGTTCAGCCCGGCAGCGGAACGGTTGTTCGGCTATGGCGCGGCGGAAATGATCGGAAAAAACGTCAAGATGTTGATGCCGTCGCCCTACCGGGAGAATCACGACGGCTACATCGAGCAATATCTGCGGACCGGAGAACGGCGAATCATCGGAATCGGCCGCGTCGTGGTCGGCGAGCGAAAGGACGGCTCGACCTTCCCGATGGAGCTGGCGGTGGGGGAAATGCGATCGAGCGATCGTCACTTCTTCACTGGCTTTATCCGCGACATCACGCAGCGTCAGGAGTCGGAGGCGAGGCTGCAGGAGCTGCAATCGGAGCTCGTTCATGTTTCCCGATTGACGGCGATGGGCCAGATGGCATCCGCGCTGGCGCATGAATTGAACCAGCCGTTACTGGCCATCACGGGTTACATGAAGGGCTCGCGACGTATGCTCGAAAGTGGTGGCGAGGACCGCTCGGGCTTGCTGCGCGATGCCCTGGACAAGGCGGGCGATCAAGCTTTGCGCGCGGGGCAGATCATCCGTCGCCTGCGCGAATTCGTGGCGCGGGGCGACAGCGAGCGTCGGGTCGAAAGCGTCAAGAAGCTCATTGAGGAAGCGAGCGCCTTGGCGCTGGTCGGGACCAAGGATCAGGGCGTCCGTGTCCGGTTTCAATTCGATCCGGCCGTCGATCTCGTTCTCGTCGACAAGGTGCAGATTCAGCAGGTTTTATTGAACTTGTTGCGCAACGCCGTCGAAGCCATGGAAGCGTCGCAAAGACGCGAGCTCGTCATTTCCACGGCTGCCGGCGACGGCGAGATGGTCGCCGTCAGCGTGGCCGACACGGGGTCCGGGATCGCGCAGGACCTGATGGCGCAGCTCTTCCAACCCTTTGTCACCAATAAGCGCCACGGAATGGGGGTCGGCTTGTCGATCTGCCGCACCATTGTCGAGGCCCACGGCGGACAGATCACGGTGGAGCCCAATCCCGACGGTGGAACGATCTTTCGGTTCACCGTACGGGCCGCGAGCGAGGAGGATTTTGGCGATGCCGCCTGACAAATCCATCGTCCACGTCATCGATGACGACGAGGCGGTGCGCCAGGCGCTCGCTTTCCAGCTGGGATCGGCCGGCATCGAAGTGCGAACGCACGAGTCCGCCGTCGCGTTCCTGCAAGTTGCGCCCACCGTGCGGACCGGCTGCATCATCACCGACGTGAGGATGCCCGAGCTCAGCGGTATCGACCTGTTGCGACGATTGCGAGAGCTCAAACACCCCGTGCCGGTCATCGTCATCACCGCGCATGGAGATATCCCGCTCGCCGTGGAAGCGATGAGACTTGGCGCCGTCGACTTTCTCGAGAAGCCCTTCGAGGACGAGGTTCTCCTCGCGTCGGTGCGGTCGGCGCTCGACCAGGGGGACCGGGATCAAAAGCGTCAGGCCGAGCGCAGCAATATCGAGGCCCGCCTCGCGGCATTGTCGAACCGCGAGCGGGATGTCCTCAAGGGATTGGTGGCCGGACTTGCCAACAAGCAGATCGCCTACGATCTCGGCATCAGCCCCCGAACGATCGAGACCTATCGGGCCAATCTCATGATCAAGATGCAAGCTGCAAGCCTGTCCGATCTCGT
>DASQCY010000013.1:0-3672 GCA_035634495.1 Allostellaceae bacterium | reverse complement strand
AATGAGCGGCCTCGGCTCCCTGTTCGCCGGGCGGGCGATGGCCCTCGGCGATACCCGGCGCACGATGCTGAGCGGAACGGTATTGTCGATCGTGCTGATCTGTGTGACCCCGTTTCTTGGTGGGATTTTTCTGCTGCTGTTCCTGGCGCAGGCCGCGCGGGGCTGGCTGCAGGGCGTCGTTCAGCCGTTGATGTTCTCGGTGCAGGCCAAAGCCGTCGGGCGTTACCGGCAAGGATCGGTCGTCGGGCTGCGGCAGACGATGAACCGGCTGGCGGCGATCGTCATCCCGCCGGCGATGGGTGCGATTGCCGACCGTTGGGGTGCCGGCGAAAGCTTCGTTATCCTCGGCAGTCTGCTGCTCATGCTATCGGCGCCGGTCGCGCTGATCACCCGCCGCACCGCGCGGCAGGAGGCCGAGCCCACATTGGCCGGCTGACAGGGCCGCGCTCGGTGAGCCCGGCATGAGCCTCTCCCGTTCTCGACCCCCGGCGTCGCTCTATGTCGCCGGGCCGTTCAGCATGGGCTATATTGATTTCTACACCTTTCTGATCCCGCTCTATGGTCTCTCGCTCGGGCTGAACGCGTCCGAGATCGGCATCCTGGTGGGCGGGCGCTCGATGCTCGCCTTGTTCCTCTCGATCCATATCGGCGTGCTGATGGACCGGCTTGGTACCCGCAGGGTCACGTTGTTTTTCGTTTGGACGGGGATGGCGTTGGCGCCTCTGTTTCCGCTGGTGCCCGGGTTCTGGCCCCTGCTGGTGCTGCAGCTGATCAGCGGTGCGGCGGTCTCCTTCGCCTGGTCGGGCGCACAAACCCTGATCGCCCAGCTCGCCGAGGGCGATGCCGGATATATCGGCAAGTTCAGCTTTTTTGCCCGGTTCGGCTCGACTACGGCGCCGATTCTCGCCGGCGCGGTCTGGGATTATGGCGGAGCGTGGTCGGCCTATCTCCTTGGCGCCCTTTGGGGCTTGGTTCTGACGATCACGCTGCTGCGCACTCCGGAGGCCCAGATCTTTGGGCCGAGACGAGGCGACGAAAGGGGGCGAGCGCGGTTCCGCGCCCGCGACGCCCTGCCCCGCGCTTCGGACTACATCAGCTCAATCATGCTGATCGCAATCCCGGCCATTGCGCTATCGATGGCGGTCATGTCGATGCGCAATACGACGTACAGCATCCAGACATCCGTCTATGTCGTTTATCTCAACCGCATCGGGCTCGTCGGGACGATGATCGGCGCCTTGTTCGCGACCGTCGAGATTGCGAGCGGATTAGGTTCGCTGCTTGCCGGACGGGCTATACGGCTGGGCGATCCGCAGCGCACGATGGTGAGCGGCACCGTGCTGTCAATCTTGCTGATTGCAGCGACGCCTCTTCTGGGCGGGATTTTCGCCCTGCTGCTGTTGTCGCAGGCGCTGCGCGGCTGGCTGGAAGGCGTGATCCAGCCGGTAATATTGTCGGTACAGGCGAGAGCGGTCGGCCGTCATCAACAGGGCGCGGTCGTGGGCCTGCGTCAGACTGGGCAGCGGCTCACCTCGATTATGGTCCCGCCGCTGATAGGTGGGATCGCCGACCGCTGGGGCGCGACCGAGAGCTTTGTCATTTTCGGCGCATTCATGCTGCTATTGTGCGTGCCGCTTGCGCTGATCACCCGACGCGCAGCGCGCTCGGCGTCGACGCAGGAGGACGAGCCCACGCTCGCGGAGTGACTTGTGGCGCTTCTCCCGCAGAGGACGATGCTGGGCTATGCTGTCGGGAGGCTAAGAGACGGTGATAACCATGCCGGATGGACCGCGCTACGACGACGACTTCTTTGCCTGGACGCAGCATCAGGCGATGGTGCTGCGCACGATGGCGGTTGCTGACAACCGTTTCGATCGCGAGAACGTCGCCGAGGAGATCGAGAGTTTGGGCAGGAGCGACCGCGACGCGGTGCGCAGCCAGATCCGGCGGATTATCGAGCATTTGTTGAAACTCGCCTATTCGCCAGCTCAACAACCGCGCTTCGACTGGATGGCATCGATCGCCGAGGCGCGCGCTGCCTTGGGCGATAAGATCTCGGCGACATTGCGCCAAGATGCCGAGGCCATGCTCGCGAAACTCTATCGTGACGGCCGTCGTCAGGCGGAGCTGTCCTTGCGCGCATATGGCGAGGACCAGGCAGCCAACGCGCTGCCACAATCGTGCCCCTATTCGCCCGACGACATATTCCGGGAGGATTGGTACCCCGATTGGCTAGGAGGACTGCCATGACCCGCGACTTCGTCGGCTACGGCGCCGAACCGCCCCATGCCCGATGGCCTGGCGACGCCCGCATCGCCGTCAACTTTGTGATCAATTTCGAAGAAGGTTCGGAACTCTCCTATCCGGCGGGTGACGGCGTGTCCGAGACCGGGTTGACCGAGATGCTCGGCAGCGATCTCGGGGTCAGAGGGCGCGACCTCGGCGCCGAGAGCATGTTCGAATACGGCGCCAGGGTCGGCTTCTGGCGCCTCCATCGGATCTTCACGCGCTTCCGGCTGCCGGTGACAATTTTCGGCTGCGCCCGGGCGTTCGAGGCGAACCCGCCGGCGGCCGCGGCGATCGCTGCCGGCGACTGGGACATCTGCAGCCATGGCTATCGCTGGACCAACCATCCCGGGCTCGCCGAAAGCGAGGAGCGGCAGCAGATCGCCGCGGCCGTCGACATGATCCGCAAGACCACCGGCAAAAGCCCCGCCGGCTGGTATTGTCGTTATGCGCCGTCGGAAAACACCCGCCGGCTCCTGGTCGAGCACGGCGGGTTTCTCTACGACAGCGACACCTACAACGACGAGCTACCCTATTGGGTGCGGGTCGGCGATACGCCGCACCTCGTCGTACCCTATTCGCTGACCACCAACGATTCGAAGTTCGGCCGCGGCGTGTTCGCCTCGGGCGAGGACTTCTTCGCCTTTCTGCGCGACAGCTTCGACCTCCTTTATGAGGAGGGCGCCGAACGGCCGCGGATGATGTCTGTCGGATTGCATATGCGCCTGACCGGCCACCCGGGCCGGGCCAAGGCGCTGATCCGCTTCATCGAGCACATCCTCGCTCACCGCCACGTCTGGGTTTGCCGCCGCGAGGACATCGCCCGGCATTGGATCGCGCAGTTTCCGCCGCCGGGCTGAACGGCGACGACTCCGTAGGAAACGCGCCGCTCGGCGATTTGACGGGCGCTCTCGACCTCGCGTCGCGGTGACCTCTGTCGTCAGGCTCTACAACACCGACTCGACCCACTCGTAGAGCTTGCTCTTGGGCAGCGCGCCGATCTTGGTCGCGGCGACCTGCCCGTCTTTGAACAGGATCATCGTCGGGATCCCGCGCACCCCGTATTTCATCGGGGTCTGCGGGTTCTCGTCGATGTTGACCTTGGCTACGGTCAGTTTGCCCGCCATGTCGGTCGCGAGCTCTTCGAGAAAAGGACCGATCATGCGGCAGGGGCCGCACCATTCCGCCCAGAAATCGACGAGAACGGGCTCGCTCGCGCGGAGGACCGCGGCGTCGAAAGTGCTGTCGGTGACGGCGTTCGGCTTCATCGGGTCATCCTAGCGTTGATTCGTCGCAGAGATTAAGGGAGCCGAAAAAGCGGCGTCAAGGCGGGTACCCTGCGAGGCGCTCGGGGCTGATCGGCATCAGACGCGGGCCTTCGGTCCA
>DASQCY010000012.1:0-1584 GCA_035634495.1 Allostellaceae bacterium | reverse complement strand
GCCGTGCGTGATTTCGCCGCCAAAGGCGGACTGGTGCTGGCAATATGCAACGGCTTCCAGATCGCCTGCGAAGCGGGATTGTTGCCGGGCGTATTGATGCGCAATGCCCAGCTTCGCTTCATCTGCCGCGACGTCTATTTGCGGATCGAACGCTCCGACACGCCGTTCACGCGCGGCTATAATGCCGGGCAGGTGATCCGGATCCCAGTGGCGCACGGCGAAGGCAACTACATTGCCGACGGGGAGACCATCGCGCGGCTCGAGGGCGAGGGCAGGGTGCTGTTCCGCTATTCGTCGCCCGACGGCTTGATCGATCCGAACTGGAATCACAACGGCGCGATGAACGGCATCGCCGGTATCATCAATGAGCGCAAGAATGTGCTCGGGATGATGCCGCATCCGGAAAATCACGTCGAAGCCTCGATGGGGCGGACCGACGGCCGTGGTCTGTTCGCGGGGCTGGTCGATCATTTCAAGGTAGCGGCGTGACGCGCTCGCCCAATCCGACACCGCTGTGACTTCAAACGAGCCAGCCATCACTCCCGAACTGATCGCTGAGCATGGGCTCAAGCCGGAGGAATACGAGCGTATTCTGAAGCTTCTCGGCCGCCCGCCAAGCTTTACCGAGCTCGGAATTTTCTCCGCAATGTGGAACGAGCATTGCTCGTATAAGTCTTCAAAAATTCATCTGCGCACGCTGCCGACCAGGGCGCCATGGGTGATCCAGGGACCTGGCGAGAACGCCGGCGTCATCGATATCGGCGACGGACTTGCCGTCGTGTTCAAGATGGAGAGCCACAATCATCCGAGTTATATCGAGCCTTACCAGGGCGCGGCGACCGGCGTCGGCGGCATTTTGCGCGATGTCTTTACGATGGGCGCACGGCCGATCGCCTGTCTCAATGCGCTGTCGTTCGGCGATCCCAACCATCCAAAGACGCGTGCACTGGTTGCCGGCGTGGTTGCCGGCATCGGCGGCTATGGCAATTCGTTCGGCGTGCCGACGGTCGGCGGCGAAGTACGCTTCGATCGGCGCTACGACGGCAATTGCCTGGTCAACGCCATGGCGGTCGGTCTCGCCGAGACCGACAAGATCTTCTACGCCAAGGCCACCGGCGTCGGCATGCCGATCGTCTATCTGGGCTCGAAAACGGGCCGCGATGGCATTCACGGCGCCACTATGGCATCGGCCGAATTCGGTGCGGACGCCGAGGAGAAGCGGCCGACGGTTCAGGTCGGCGATCCGTTCTCGGAAAAGCTTTTGCTCGAAGCCTGCCTCGAAATCATGGCCAAGGGCTGTGTGATCGCCATCCAGGACATGGGCGCGGCGGGCTTGACCTGCTCGGCGGTTGAGATGGGCGCCAAAGGCGATCTCGGCGTCGCGCTCGATCTCGACAAGGTGCCGTGCCGCGAACCCGGCATGAGCGCCTACGAGATGATGCTGTCGGAGAGCCAGGAGCGCATGCTCATGGTGCTCAAGCCCGACAAGGAGAAGGAGGCCGAGGCGATCTTCCGCAAATGGGGTCTCGATTTTGCCGTCGTCGGCGAGACCACGCCGACCAAGCGCTTTGTCGTCCGCCACGC
>DASQCY010000011.1:0-1564 GCA_035634495.1 Allostellaceae bacterium | reverse complement strand
GGTCAGGGCGAAGAGCTCCAGGCGCGCGTCGGGATTGCCACCGGGCTGGTCGTCGTGGGCGGCGAAGTTGTCGAGCACGATGTCGCCGGCGAGACGCCCAACCTCGCGGCGCGCTTGCAGGCTCTGGCGAAACCCGGGCAGATCGTTGTCGCCGGCGCCACCCGCCGCCTCGTCGGCGACCTCTTCCGGCTCACCGATCTCGGAGGGCAGACAGCGAAAGGTTTTGCCGCGCCGGTCGAAGCCTTCGTGGTCGAGGGCGTCGCCGCCACCGAAAGCCGCTTCGAGGCGGCACGCCGTGGGATCACCGACCTCGTCGGCCGGGCGCCGGAGAGCGCCCTGCTGCGCGACCGCCTGCGCAAGGCTTGGGCCGGCGCCGGCCAGATCGTCTTGCTCTCGGGCGAGGCCGGCATCGGCAAGTCGCGGCTCGCCGCTCAGCTCGCCACCGAGGTCGCGAACGAGCCGCACACGCGATTGCGGTATCAATGCTCGCCCTATCACCGCGACAGTGTCTTGCACCCCTTTGTCGTGGCGCTGGGGCGCGTCGCCCGCCTCGCCGCCGAGGACCCGCCCGAGACGCAGCTCGACAAGCTCGAAGCCATATTGGCGCCGGCGCGCATCGCGGAAACCGCACCGCTCTTTGCTTCGCTGCTGTCGATCCCGACCGGCGGCCGCTATCCGCCGCTCGCACTGAGCGCGGCGCAGCAGCGGCGGCTGACCCTGGCAGCCTTGCTCGACCGGCTCGAAGCACTGGCGCGGCAGCAGCCGGTGCTGATGCTGTTCGAAGACGTCCACTGGGCCGATGCGACCTCGCTCGAAGTGCTCGATCTGACCGTCGAGCGCGTCCGCGCCTTGCCGGTATTGGCGCTCTTCACCTTCCGGCCGGAATACGAGGCGCCGTGGACCGGCCTCTCACACGTCACCAGCATTGCGCTCGACCGTCTGGCGCCCGCCGAGGTCGAGACCATGGCCGAGCATGTCGCCGGCCAGCCGCTGCCCCCCGAAGTGACGGCGCAGATCGTCGCCAAGACCGACGGGGTGCCGCTTTTTGTCGAGGAATTGACCAAGGCGGTGCTCGAGGGGGGCCTGCTCGTCGCGGGACCGCAAGGCTGGCATCTCGACGGGCCATTGCCGCCCTTCGCCATTCCGGCGACGTTGCAGGATTCATTGGCGGCGCGTCTCGATCGGCTGGCGCCGGTCAAGGAGATCGCACAAATCGGCGCCGCGATCGGCCGCGAATTCTCCTACCCGCTATTGCGCGCGGTTGCCGGCCGCGACGAGCGGGCGTTGCGCGCCGGATTGGTGCAGCTCGAAGAGGCGGAGCTGCTGTTCCGCTCGGGCATGCCGCCCGATGCGCGCTACAGCTTCAAGCACGCGCTGGTCCAGGACACCGCCTACGAAACCCTGCTCAGGAGCCGGCGACAGATGCTGCACCGGCAGATCGCCGACGTCTTACAAAACCAGTTCCCAGCGGCCGCGGCGGCCGAGCCAGAACTCGTCGCCCACCATCTGACCCGGGCCGGTCTCGACGAGCCGGCGATCGAATGGTGGGGCAAGGCCGGCGACC
>DASQCY010000010.1:0-3861 GCA_035634495.1 Allostellaceae bacterium | reverse complement strand
GCTCATCAAATACGCGATCGCCGTAATCGTGATCATCCTCGTCGGGATGGCGATCTTCCTGTTGTAGGAATCGAGATCGGCGCTGTCACGGAGCCGGTTCGCCGTCCACCACCAGCGAATATTTTCGAGGGCCGCAACTGCCCACCCGAAATTACTCGAAAGCCTCTGACCTTCAATAATCGCAATTTCGATTTCGATTCAATTCCGTAAAATCGAGAACCGGTGCTCGCACCGCCAATTTTCCGCCTGGCTTTAGTATCCGCGCCAGGGTTCCAAGGGCAACATCTATCTGAGGAAGATCGGGGACCTGCTCACAGACGACGCTATCGTAGGAGTTCGGCAAATCTCTGAATACCCTTTCAGCAGGTCCCCGATAAAAAATCATGATACAGCTTCTTTCGATATGACCAGGGATAAACCGTCAGATCGGTTGCAGAGATAACTATATTTTCAAAATAAGGTTTGGGTTCCAACTGCCGGAGCAAAGTTCTGACGCCACAGCCAACGTCGATGACACAAAGCTTGTTTCCCCCACGTGCAGCCAAACGAGCCCAATCGGCTATGTCTTGGGCAAGAGCGTCGTATCGCGATTGACGCAGGGTATAGAGGTGGTGCCCCTCCGGATCGACGCCGAGCGCATGGCAAGGTTCGCGAGGTTGTGGCGGCCTGTTCGATCCGCGGCGGTTTTAGCCGTCCTTGCGCAGGGTCGCCGCTTCAACCCGCCAGCATTCCCGCCCGCTCAACCGAGCCGCGCGGCGAGTGGCGGGGGCTGTGCGTTAGCCGCAGGCATGAGCGCGGGATCAGCGACACGGGCCATGACGATGGTCAAGAAGAGCGAGAACCACAAGGTTCCGAGCCACCATTCCTCCCAGATCCCGTAGCTGGCGAAGCAGGCGAAGAGCGCGATCGCCAGGCTTGCGCCCGCCGCGGCGGCGAACAGGCGTGGCCAAGGAGCGCCGGCAAGAGCCTGCCAGGCGAGCGCGACAAGCAGCGCGAAAAGCACGGCGCCTGGCACGCCCAGTTCGAGCCAAAGTTGCAACGCCGCATTGTGGGGGTGCAGCGGCATCCAGGTCTGGCCGGGTCTTATCAGATTTTCCCCGCCCGGCATCGCCCGCGACGCGTCGAGACCCCAGCCAGTGAGCGTGCGCTCGGCAATCCGATCGCCGGCGAATGACCAGATCAATAGGCGGTGCCCGGCCGAGAGCTTAACGGCATCGGCTGTTTTGGCAAGCAAGGGCAGCTGCGTAAGGCTAGCGAAGGTCAAGGGTGCAGTGATGATGATCAGAACCGACATCACCGCGGCGACACGGGCCACGCGGACCCGCCAGAGGTAGAGTAAGAGGCCCATCGGCAGCCCCGCGGCCAACGCGGCTTTCGCCGCCGTTCCAGCGAGCGCGTAGATTATTGCGGCCGTCATCGTAGCCATGATCAAGGCGAAAATCACCTGGCCGCGACAAACCAGCACGGCGCTGGCGGGCACCAGCAGGATGGCAAACGAGACCGAGGCGCGGTTGAGCCCGGCTGCTTGATAGGCGCGGTCGGTGAAGGGCGCGCCGACAGCACCAGCGGTGACGAGATCGGTCGCGGCCATTGCAACCCCGAGGGTGAGCCCTCCGAGCAATAGGATTGTCAGCCGGCGTGGCGCCTCGATGCAGCCCGCCGCACCAGCCAGCGCGAGGCCGACGGCAAACAGGCCGGCGAGCCGGGCTGCGATGACGAGGCTGCGCAGGGAATCCACCGACCACAATGCCGAAGCCGCCCCCCAAAAGAGGAGACACCCGAGCAAGGTCGCCGTAGGGGCGAGAGCTAGGCGCGGCTTGGGGCAACTCACGGACAGCACCAAACCCGTCGCGCACACCCCGGCGACCGAGACGACTGGGACGATACCCCTCGGCACGACGACAAGGAGCGGGAAGAACACCACCGCCGCCGCGTTAAGGCCTGCTTCGGACCAGGCCGCGATCCGCCGGGCCGTCCCGTCCGAAGTCAACCGAGACAGAGCGGATGGAGCGCTCTCGTGCTCGCCGATTAGCGTCGACACTTATTCATTTACCGGTTCGTTTACCGGTTTCTCCTCGCGCGACCGCTTCCCTGGTGGCTCAACCTAGGGGCATATTTCAATTCTGGAGAAGAAGAAGGCGATCTCGTGAACGGCGTTCTCGAGCGAGTCCGAACCGTGCACCGAATTCGCTTCGATCGACTCGGCGAAATCCTTACGGATTGTCCCCGGAGCGGCATCCATGGGATTGGTCGCTCCCATGATCTCTCGGTTGAGCGCCACTGCGTCCTCTCCCTCGAGCACCTGAACGACGATAGAGCCCGAGGTCATGAATGCCACGAGACTCCGATAGAAGGAACGCTCAGCATGCACCTCATAGAAACGTTCGGCTTGCACCTGGCTGAGCCGGATCCGTTTCTGCGCAACGATACGCAGCCCACGCTGTTCAAAGCGGTTGTTGATCGTCCCGGTGAGATTGCGGCGCGTCGCGTCCGGTTTGATGATCGACAGCGTCCGTTCGATGGCCATCACAATTTCTCGTCCAGGGGAAAGTTCCGCATATCTCGTCCGTCCCCTCGAGCCTCAATTCCCAGGGGGCAGCCCTCGCTCACGACTTTCGCTCCCAGCCGGACATGGTCTGCTGCCAATAGGTCAGCGTATGACCAGCCTCGCGGGCGCGCCGCCAGCGGGCCCGGGCGGCCTCGACCGCACCGGCGTCGTTGCCGTCGAAAAGATCCGCACACCGTGCATAGGACCCGATGTCCTCAGCCTCAACTCCATCAACGACTACCAGAAGTGAGGCGCCATTGGGGTTCTCGCCGCGGTGAGTGAGCCAGATCGGTTGCGTGGCGGCATTCCCGTCGCGAGCCGAGCCGTGGGGCAGGAAGGATGCCTCCTCATAAGTCCATAACGTCGCGGTGAGATGTTCGACGCGTTCCGGCGAAGCCGCCCTGAGCACGATCCGATGGCCTTGTGTCCATGCCCGCTCGAGCAGCCGAGGCAGGGACTGCTCGAGCGACGTAGACGAAAGCTGGTAAAAGCCGATCTCTCCCAAGGGGTATGCCCTATTCCCCCTCGTAGTACTGCGCGACGAATTGGTCGAGGAGCCGGACGCCGAACGCGGTGGCGCCTTTTGGCACCGTCGCGGTATCTTTCGAGGACCAAGCCATGCCCGCGATGTCGAGATGCGCCCAGGGGACATCGTTGATAAAGCGCTGGAGAAACTGCGCGCCGAGGATGCTTCCCCCAGCCCGACCGCTGCCGATATTTTTCACATCGGCCGCGTCGCCGTCGATCTCGCGGTCATAGCTTTCGGCGAGGGGTAGCCGCCAGACCTCCTCGCCCACGGCCTCGCCCGCTTCGATCAGCCGGTTGGCAAGCTCGTCATTGTTCGAGAACAGGCCGGCACGGTGATGGCCTAGGGCGACGACAACCGCGCCCGTCAAAGTTGCCAAATCGATCATCAGCCGGGGTTTATAGCGATCCTGGCAATACCATAACACGTCCGCCAGCACCAACCGGCCTTCGGCGTCGGTGTTCAAGACCTCGATTGTCTGCCCCGACATAGAGGTGACGATGTCGCCCGGGCGTTGCGCCGTGCCGGAGGGCATGTTTTCGACGAGGCCAACCACCCCAACCGCATCAATCTTGGCTTTGCGGGCCGCGAGCAGCTGCATCAGACCGATGACCACTGCGGAGCCCGCCATATCCCATTTCATGTCGGCCATACCGGCGGCGGGCTTGATCGAAATGCCGCCAGTGTCGAAGGTAACGCCCTTTCCGATAAACGCGAGCGGCGAACGGCAACTATCATCGCTGCCGGAGGCCGCTCCGTGCCATTCCATCACCACGACTCGCGGCGG
>DASQCY010000009.1:0-3054 GCA_035634495.1 Allostellaceae bacterium | reverse complement strand
TCGGGAGCGCTGACGGGCCAAGTCGAAGCGGGGCTCGGGTTCGCACTTACTGGCGCGCAGCGTCTAGCGATCGCCGAGATCGCCGCCGACATGGCGCAGCCACGGCGCATGATGCGCCTGTTGCAGGGGGATGTCGGCAGCGGCAAGACCGTGGTGGCGTTGCTAGCGATGCTTGGCACGGTTGAGAGCGGCGGTCAGGCCGTGCTGATGGCGCCGACAGAGATCCTCGCGCGGCAGCATCACGCGACCTTGCAGCGCCATGCCGCCGCGGCTCATGTCGAAATCGGCTTCCTGACCGGCCGCGAGAAGGGCCGGGCGCGTGCCTCGATGCTGGCGAGCCTCGCCTCCGGATTGACCCCGGTCGTCGTCGGGACCCATGCGCTATTGCAGCCGGATGTCGAATTTCGAGACCTTGCTCTGGTCGTCATCGACGAGCAGCACCGCTTTGGCGTCGAGCAGCGCCTGGCGCTCTCCGCAAAGGGCCGCGACGCCGACACCCTATTGATGAGCGCCACCCCGATCCCGCGCACCTTGATGATGACCGCCTATGGCGATCTCGACGTGTCGCGGCTGACCGAGAAGCCGCCCGGAAGGCGGCCGGTCGACACCCGGACAGTGGCGTTGGAGCGCCTCGACGACGTCGTCGCGGCGGTCGGCCGCGCTTTGATGCAAAAGGCCAAGGTCTATTGGATCTGCCCGATGGTCGAAGAATCGGAGACCGCCGACCTCGCGGCCGCCGAGGAGCGCCACCGGGCGTTGGCGCCGCTGGCTCCGGGCCGGGTCGGCCTGGTGCACGGTCGTATGAAGGCGCACGACAAGGACCACACGATGGCGGCTTTTGCCGGCGGCGATATGGACCTCTTGGTCGCGACGACGGTGATCGAGGTCGGCGTCGACGTGCCCGATGCGACGGTCATGGTCATCGAGCACGCCGAACGTTTCGGCCTCGCCCAGCTGCACCAGCTGCGCGGCCGCATCGGCCGCGGCGACAAGCCGTCGACCTGCTTGTTGCTCTACCAGTCGCCGCTCGGCGCCGTCGCCAAGCGGCGCCTCGAGATTCTGCGCGAGACCGAGGACGGGTTCCGCATCGCCGAGGAGGATCTACGCCTGCGTGGCGCCGGCGAGGTGCTGGGGACCCGGCAGAGCGGGTTGCCGAGCTTGCGCCTCGCCGATCTCGCGGCCCATGAGGAGCTGATTACCATCGCCCATGACGACGCCCGGCTGGTGCTCGAGCGCGACCCGCACCTCGAAAGCGAGCGCGGCCACGCGTTGCGCGTCCTCCTCTACCTCTTCCGCCGCGACGAAGCGATCCAGTACCTGCGCGCCGGCTGACCTGCGTTTCCCAGCTCGACGGGAAGAAACTGGCAAAAACGTCGTTTCAGGTCGCCAAATCACCAAATTCCTGCACCTAAGTCATTGAATACCCGATAAATCGGAACGCAATTCCCTAAGCGGCCGATCAGGGAATTAAATCGACCGAACAGGGAGTGAGAAGCCGCGTATCAGGCAAGCTCCAGGGATCGTCAGGGATCAAGCCTCCTCGATCGCCGCGGTGTCCCGACGCGGTTCGCGTCGGGCGGCATTCTGTGCTAAGCCCAAATCATGCCCGGCGAAGAGACGATGCAGATCCCCGCCGACACCCCGTTGGCGGACGAGCTTGCCGACGACGATGTTGTCGAGATGGCCAACCTTACGACGGCCCAGACCGGCGTACCCGGCACGATTTTCATCTCGACGGCGATGGGTGGGCACGGGCCACGGGTTAAATATTTCTCGCAGCCAGGGCGGTCGGAGCCGAGCTTTTCCGTTGCGGTTGTAGACAATCCGACCGTCATCGCCAACAGCCTGCCGCTCCGGGTGGTCCGCCAGCGGTCGCCGCAAGTCATCGACTGGGTGTTGCGCAAC
This sequence comes from Allostellaceae bacterium, assembly GCA_035634495.1. Taxonomy (GTDB): domain Bacteria; phylum Pseudomonadota; class Alphaproteobacteria; order ATCC43930; family CGMCC-115725; genus AP-15. The sequence goes on along the minus strand of DASQCY010000009.1, from coordinate 1,149 downwards.
AAGGATGCGTTGCTCGATTTCTGGTATCATGGCGACACCTGGACGCATCCTGAGGTCAACGATTTCATTCAAAAACTTCGACGGCTCTGACGGCTTCGTTCCCCTGAGCGTTTCAATCAGGCGCTGAACCAGCGCTTCTGGCACCGAGCGCTCCGACCCAATCGAGCGCCGCGTGGAACCGGACGACTTCGCCGACGACGACGATCGAGGGCGCCTCGATCCCGGCTGCAGCTGTCCCGACCTCGCCCAAGGTCGACACCACGACGCGTTGCTCTGCGGTCGTTGCCTTGCTGATAACGGCCACGGGCTCCTCGGATCGGCGGCCGCCCGACATCAGCCGCTCGGCGATGCTCGGCAGATGGCGCGACGCCATGTACAGGACCAGAACCGGGGCACCGGCGGCGATCGCCCGCCAATCGAGGCCACCGGGCACCGCCCCGTCGCTATCGTGACCCGTAAGGAAGGTGACGGCCGAGTTGGTATCGCGATGCGTGAGGGGGATCCCGGCATAGGCGAGGCCGCCGATGCCTGCCGTGATTCCCGGCACGATGCGGAACGGGACGCCGGCGGCGGCCAGCGCCAATGCCTCCTCACCGCCGCGGCCGAAGACGCACGGGTCGCCGCCCTTGAGGCGCAGCACCCGATTGCCCACCCGAGCAAGCCGAATCAGCCGCGCCGAGATATCGGGCTGGTTGGGAGACGGTCGGCCGCCGCGCTTACCGGCGAAATCGAGCACCGCGCCCGGCCGGGCCAGACGCAGGATGCGCGGGTCAACTAACGCGTCGTAGACGACGATATCAGCGCCGGTGAGGGCGTGCAGTGCCAGGACGGAGAGGAGACCGGGATCTCCCGGGCCGGCCCCGACGAGCCAGACGTGACCGGGTTCGAAATAAGGAAGACCGAGGAGCGCGCTGTCGATCATCTTGACGATCAAGGGTGGCACGAGGAGCGGTATGGCGAGAGGTCACAAGGTAGGCATCGCCGCCGGTTTTGCTAAGATCGGCGTATGGCACGGCAGGAGATCAAACCGCTGCGGCGCGGCTGGACGACCGGCGCCTGTGCCGCTGCCGCCGCGCGCGCGGCCTTTAGCGCGCTGGTGTCCGGTCGGTTCCCCGATCCGGTGTCGATCCGCTTGCCGCGCGGTGCGAC
>DASQCY010000008.1:0-7795 GCA_035634495.1 Allostellaceae bacterium | reverse complement strand
GACATCGCCATCGTTGCGCACAACGAGAAGCGGCTGGGCGGACGCGGTAGTCTTCAGCCCCTGCCAATCGAGCTGAGTCCACCGGGCGTGGAGCCCGAACTCGGCGGCAAGCTTGACGAGGCGTGAGAGAGTAAGGGTCTCACTAGCGAGATCAATGCTCCGACGGGTGGCCTCGATCCGCGCACTGCCGCCGTTCTGCGCGCCGAGTCGTGCCAGGCACGAGACGGCCGTGTCACAGGAGGCGACGGGTTCTTGCAAAGGTTCCGTCGAAAGCTCGATAGGCTCAGCCATTCGCAAGACGCGATTCACTTCGATTTGAGATGTTACTTAATTAATTGATCTGCAGCATGCAGTGATCGAAGTGTCCGGGGACAACATTAAGTTTTTCCTAAGAATGAGGTCGCTGGATTCATTTGTGAGCCGGGAGACCAGCCATCGCAGCCGCAGCGGCTGCGATGTGCTCCAAATTACCCGACTGCGCGGATAAAGCGGTCGACCCCGTCGCCGCCGAGCAGGCGAACGAGCGCGCCCTGGCCCGTCAGGTAATGCAGATGGGCCAGCGCTTCGCCCAAAGCGAACGCCATCTGATGCCGGTCGAGGGGCCGCCGGAACAGCACTGGGAGCAGCTGCATCGCGCTCTGGGGGCACCCGCACGCAGCAATGATCTCCGCGCAACGTGCCCTGTGATGTGCCGTGAGATCGTCGATCCGCCCGTGCAGGCCAAAGAAGGGCAGATTGTGCGATGGCAGGACGAGCGTCTCCGCCGGAACTGCGCCGCGCAACCTGTTGAGTGAGTGCAAAAAGCGCAAAAGCGGATCGCTGTTGGGCTCGTGCGCTTGGACGCTGACATTAGGCGATATCTTGGGCAGGACCTGGTCGCCCGCGATCAGTACGCCTGTTTCGGCGCAGTAAAGGCAGGCGAGCTCCGGCGAATGGCCTTCACCGACAATCACCCGCCATTCTCGCCCGCCAATCTCGACGACTAGGCCGTCGGCCAGACGCTCAAAACTCGCGGGCACCGAAGGGACACCGCGACGATAGCCCCGGTGATGCTCGGCGAAAAGCTCGCTGGCCGCCTCGTCAAGCCCGGCCCGACGGGCGAAGCCGCGTCGCAGCTCGGCGGGATCGTCCCCGCTTCGGGTCATCAAGCGAGCGAACAGCCATTCCTTTTCGGTGGTCCATAACGGGGCCTGCCAACGCTCGGCGAGCCAGCCGGCGAGCCCGATATGGTCTGGGTGGTGATGCGTCACGATGATCCGTGTGACCGGCAATCCGCCCAGCCGGTCGGCGAAGATCCTCTCCCACCGCGCCGTCGTTTCCGGAAGCGCATACCCGCTGTCGACAATGGTCCAGCCGGGGCCGTCCTCGAGCAGCCACAAATTGATGTGATCGAGCGCGAAGGGGAGCGGCATACGCAGCCACCCAACCCCTGGAGCGATCCTCAGCGTCTCCCCGGCCTCAGGGGGCGTCGCAACCGGAAAGTGCAGTGGCGGCGTCAAGCTTCCGTCCATAATGTGTTCTTCGTCCTAGATCGCGAATTGACCGGAAGGGTAGGACGGTGCATTAGTGCCCGGCAAGCGCGATGCCCGCCGGTCAGGATTGCTTCCCCGGCGGGCGATTTGCGCGAGAGCCGAGGATTGGACAATGCGCGACTTCAATATTCCCGGCCGCTCGGCGATGGTGGCGGCAAATGGCATGGCTGCGACGTCGGCGCCGCGCGCGACTCTTGCCGCGCTCGATGTGCTGCGCGCGGGAGGCAATGCGGTCGACGCGGCGATCGCCGCGGTCGCCATGCAATGCGTCGTCGAGCCGCAAAGCACCGGGATTGGCGGGGACTGCTTCGCCATGTACTCGAAGGGCGGCGCATTGCCGGTTGCGCTCAACGGCTCGGGCCGCGCGCCGGGGAAGGCCAGGCTCGAATGGTTTCTTGACCGCGGCATCAAGGAAATCGAGGTGCCGACGCCGCACGCGGTCACGATCCCCGGCGCGGTCGATGCCTGGTGCACCCTCAACCGCGAATACGGCACGCGGCCGCTTGCCGAACTTCTCGAGCCTGCCGCCAAGGCGGCTGAGGATGGGTATCACGTGACACCGCGCGTGGCCTGGGACTGGCATCGCCTCCAGGGGAAGCTGCGCGATCCCTTCACTGCCAAGCTGTTCTTGCCGGGCGGCCGTTCGCCCGTGGTGGGCGACAAGATGCGCAACCTGCCGCTCGCCGCGACCTTGCGCCGGATCGGCAAGGAGGGGCGGGAGGCGTTCTACGACGGGCCGGTCATGCGCGACATCGTCGGCCGGCTCAAATCCTTGGGCGGGCTGCACGAGCCCGAGGATTTCGCTGCGCAGCGCTCGAACTGGGTCACACCGATCTCGACCAAGTATCGCGGCTACGACGTCTACGAATGCCCGCCGAACGGGCAGGGGATGGCGGCGCTGATGATGCTGCGCATGCTCGACGGCTACGATCTGGCCGGTGACGGCTTTGGCGAGGCCGATCGGCTGCACCTGATTGCTGAGGTGACCAAGGCAGCCTATTGGGTGCGCGACAATTTTATCTGCGATCCCGAGCATACGCCGGTCGATGTTGAAGAGTTTCTGTCCGAGGCCCGCGCCGAACGGGCGCGCTGCCGCATTCGGCTCGACCGCGCCTTGCGGGGCCCGAGCTGGAAAGAAGCCGAGCACGAGGATACGGTCTATCTCTGCGTTGTCGACCGCGACGGCAATGCCTGCTCCTTCATCAATTCGCTGTTCTCGGGCTTCGGCACTGGCATTCTCGCGCCGGAAAGCGGGGTGCTGTTGCAGAACCGCGGCACCGGATTCGTCCTGACCCCCGGGCATCCGAACGCAATTGCCCCGCGGAAGCGGCCGTTGCACACGATTATCCCAGCGATGCTGGTCAAGGACGGGCGCGCGGTGATGCCGTTCGGAGTGATGGGCGGACACTATCAGGCGGTCGGCCACGCGACCTTTCTGCACCGTCTGCTCGACCGCGACATGGATCCGCAGCAGGCGGCCGAAGCGCCGCGCGTCTTCGCACATCCGCGCGGCGTACTCGAGGTCGAGCGCGGCAACTCCGAGGCGGTCGTCCAGGAGCTGATCCGGCGCGGCCACCCGGTCGAGATGCAGGAGGTGCCGCTCGGCGGCTGCCAGGCGATCTGGATCGACTGGCAGCGCGGCGTTCTGATTGGCGGTTCCGAACCGCGCAAGGACGGCTTGGCCCTCGGCTATTGACGGAGGGTGCGGCCGAAATCGGTTTCGATCGTCGCGAGGGCGCGACTCGGCTCACTTACCTCTACCAGCGCGATCCGCTGCGCGTGTTGTTTCCGGTGCCGGCGGCTGGTGACCCGAACCTTGCCGTACTTCTCACCACCTCGGGAGGGCTCGTCGCCGGCGACCGGCTCGAAATCGGCGTTCACCTCGCAAAGGGCACGGCGGCTCATGTCACCGCGTCGGCGGCGGAAAAGGTCTACCGCTCTACCGGCCCGACCACGACAATCCGCCAATCACTTTCGGTGGGCGCCGGCGCGGCACTAGAATTCCTGCCGCTCGAGACGATCCTGTTCGACGGTGCTCGTCTTTACCGCGAAACGGCTGTCGAACTCGACCCGGGTGCGGCGTTTCTCGGCGGCGACATCCTGGTCTTCGGCCGCCGCGCACGCGGCGAGCGCTTCACGCGCGGATTTCTGCGCGAGGTCTGGCAGGTGCGGCGAGAGGGAAGACTGGTTTGGGGCGACGCGTTGCATCTCGAAGACGACGTCGCCGGGATCATCAATGATCCCACTTGCTTCGATGGGGCAGCAGCCTTTGCGACCATGATTCTCGCCCCTGCCGGGCAAGAGGCGCGGGGTTTTCTCGACAGCGCCCGCGAAATTCTGTCAGTCGCCACAACAAGTGAGCTATGCGCTGGGGTCACAGCGATCGCCGGTCTCGTGATAGCCCGCTGGCTCGCGGCAGACGCCGCTGCGCTGCGCCGGGCCTATGCGGATCTCGCCTGCCACTTTCGTCAAGCCGCAATGGGGTTGCCGCCATTGCTGCCGCGACTGTGGCATGTCTAGCAATAGAAGATCGGGACAGATGGTAAGCGCCGACCTGGAGCACCTCTAAGAGAGCGCGCAAGGGACGCGTCGGCTGGTGCTCCATCGTCGCGTGGAGACGGGGGTCAGTGACGACAGACGCCACCGTCAGTGGTGCGCAGGCGGAGCTGGTTGCCTTGCCCGAACAAAAACCAGGCAATCGTGCTCGTCGGCGGGGAAGCGGGTGAATGTCGGCCCAAAACCTGCCGGCGCGTCAACCACCACGGAATTGAAAGGGTAGGAGGCGCAGAACATTTGGAGCAGCAGAAAAAGCTGACCATCAATCGTGGAAGATCTTCGCCGCGGCGACGATCGGCGACATGCTCGATTACTTCGATTTTCTGCTGATCGCGTTCGTGCTGGCGTTCATCGTCAAAGACTGGCATCTGACCTACGGCCAGTCGGCGGCGATATTGCTGTCCTCGGGAGTCAGCGCGCCTCTGGGTTCGTTGATCTGGGGCTGGGTCGCCGACAAGATCGGCCGGCGCAAGGTCATAATCGCGACGATTCTGAACTTCTCGATCGCGACGGGTTTGATGGCGCTGACCCCGGATAATGGTTGGATATTTCTGGTGGTTTGCCGCTTCTTGGTCGGGTTTGGCGTCACCGGCCTCTATACGGTCGATATTGCCGTGGTGCAGGAATTCGTACCAGCCTCCAGACGCGGCTGGATCCCCGGAGTGACCACCACGATGCTGCCCGCGGGATTTATTCTGGGGGCGGTACTCGGACAGTACCTCGAAGCCTATGTCGGCTGGCGCGGCCTGTTCGCGATCGGGCTGCTGCCGGCGGGTATGAGCCTCCTGATCCGCGCTTGGGTTCCCGAATCGGCGCATTGGCTGATCCGCGTGGGTCGCCTCGAGGAGGCGCGCCAATCTCTCGCCTGGGCGTTGATGGTCGACCCAAAAGAAATTCAGGTACCGGCGGTCGTTCGGCCGGTCGAGAAGGTTGTTTGGCGCGAATTGTTCAAGTATCCGCGGAGCGTCGCTGCCGGGTGTCTGACCGGCCTGAGCGGGACCGGAATCACCGGGTTCGTATTGTGGCAAGTTACGCTTTTCGTCATGGTCCTGCATGTCAACCCGGCGGAGGCTTCGGGCCTGGTAATCTGGTTGAGCCACGGACAGATCGTCGGGCGCTTTTCCTGCTCGTGGCTCTCGGATGCGATTGGGCGCCGCATTCCGATCGGGCTGACCTGCGCGATCGCTGGCGTGACAATGTCGCTGGCTGGGTATTGGAACGACCGGTTCCTCGGCGGCTTCTCGGTCTCCTATTTGATGATCATGGTGCAGCAATTCTTCGGCAGCGGTGGCTATTCGATCATTGGACCGTACATGGCCGAGATCTGGCCGTCGCGGTTGCGCGCCAGCGGCATGGGACTGGCCTACGGCGCCGGCAATCTCGGCAAGTTCATCGGTCCGGCTGGGCTCGCGGTGATCGCGGGATCGTCGAACTTCGTCAGCCCGCAGGCAACCGCAGACGCCCTGATCCCGGCGATGAACTACTTCGCCGTCTGGTATGCCCTGGCACTCGTAGCGGTCTTGTTCATCGGCTTCGAGACGCGCGGCCGGACGATCGGCGAGATTGGCAGCACCCTCACCGCCAGGAGGTCGGGTGCGGCGGCGATCAAGGCGCCCGCGGCGCCCTAACGAACGATGTTTGAACAGATGCCTGCCGCGGGCGGGCGGAGCTTCGCGTGGAATGGTCAGCGCAGCATGTTCAAGGGCGCATGTCCATCATGTTCCAGTTGAGATTGGCGATGATCCAGATCGAGCCGGCAATGACAAGAAAGACTACCAGTACGCCAAAGGCGAGGGCCAGAATGTTATTCGTTGATTCGGGCCCGCTGCCGAGATGCAGAAAGAAGACGAGGTGCACACCGATCTGCGCGAAGGCAAGCACGATGAGCCCGACCGGGACGCCTGGGGGCCACAGCAGATTGGTTTGCGACACCACGAACGAGATGATCGTCAGCAGGATCGCGAGCCCGAGCCCCGCCGTGTACGACAGATAGTTAGCCGTGGGCTCTTGCTCTTCGACACCCGGCGTGCGGTCGTGGAACAGACGAACGTCAGCCATCAGCGGGCTCCCATCAGATAGACCAACGTGAACACTCCAACCCAGATGATGTCCAGCGCGTGCCAGAACAGGCTGAAGCACAACAGGCGGCGCAGCACGTGCGGCCGCAGGCCTTTGGCGACGACCTGTGCCATCATATAAACCAGGAAGATGAGGCCGCCGGTGACGTGGACGCCGTGCGTGCCGACCAGCGTGAAAAAGCCGGACAGAAATGCGCTGCGTGAGGGCCCGGCACCCTTGGCGACCATGCCAGCGAATTCGGTGCTCTCGATGATCAGAAAGGCCGCGCCGAGCACTAATGTCAGTACGTTGAAGCCAAGGAAGCGGCCCGGCTGCCGCCGTTCGGCGGACAACGCCCCGAGCCCGCAGGTGTAGCTTGAGAAGAGCAGACACATTGTCTCGATGAAGACCTTGCGGAGATTGAACAGCTCGGCCCCTGTCGGTCCGCCGGCGGTCTGGTTCGAAAGCACGGCGTAGGCGGCAAACAACCCGGAGAACAGCACAAAATCGCTGAGCAGGAAGATCCAGAACCCATAGGCAACGACGATACGCGTCGGCGCCGGCCCGCCGCCGCCCCGCCCGCGTGCTAGCTCGGTGGGAACGAAGTCGAGGGTCGCGATCGTCATGCCGGCCTTCCGAGGCCCAGCCGGGCCTGTTCCATCCGCTCAATCTCGCCGGCCGAAATTTCGCGCTCGCGGTTCTCGCTCCAGCCGAACACCAGGATCCCGACTGCGATAGCAAGGAGGCCGATGATCACGATCCACCAGATGTGCCAGATCAGCGCAAAGCCGGTTATCGTCGCGAAGAACGCGTTGACAATGCCGATCGGGCTGTTGCGCGGCATCTCGATGGCTTCATAGGTCGGCTCGACCGCGGGCAGGCCTCGCCGTTTCATGTACGAGAATGCGTCGATCGTCTCGACCCTTGGCAATACCGCGAAGTTGTAGGCCGGCGGCGGCGACGAGGTCGTCCACTCGAGGGTCCGCCCGTTCCACGGGTCGCCGGTCAGGTCTCGGCGGACTTCGCGGGTGCGGATGCTGACATAGAGCTGCGCGATCTGGCAGAGGACGCCGAGGAAGATGACGATGGCGCCGGCCTCGGCGACAAGCAGCATCGGCTGCCAGCTCGGGTCGGCGATGTGCTGCAGGCGCCGCGTCATGCCCTGCAGGCCCAGCACATAGAGCGGCACGAAGGCGAGGTAAAAGCCGATCAGCCAGCACCAGAAGCTGGCCTTGCCCCAGCGCTCGTCGAGGGTGAAGCCGAACGCCTTCGGGAACCAATAATTATAGCCCGCGAACATGCCGAACACCACGCCGCCGATGATGACGTTATGGAAATGGGCGACCAGGAAGGCGCTATTGTGCAGTACGAAATCCACCGGCGGGACGGCCAGCAGGACGCCGGTCAAGCCGCCGATCACAAATGTGACCATAAAGCCGATCAAGTACAGCACTGGGGTCGTAAACACGACCCGGCCGCGGAACAAGGTGAAGAGCCAGTTGAAGACTTTCGCGCCGGTCGGCACCGAGATGATCGACGACATGATGCCGAAGACCGCGTTGACGTCCGCACCCGCCCCCATCGTGAAGAAGTGATGCAGCCAGACCATCATGGAGAGCCCGCAGATCCCAAGAGTCGCCCAGACCATC
>DASQCY010000007.1:0-1610 GCA_035634495.1 Allostellaceae bacterium | reverse complement strand
GGGCATCGAGATGACGCATGTACCGTATCGGGGCGATGCTCCCGCGCTCACGGACACGATCGCCGGGCGGGTCGATCTGCAGATCGGCGGCAGCGCGATGCTCGAGCAGATCAGGAGCGGCCAGGTTCGCGGACTTGCGGTCACCACCGCCAAGCGCAGCCAGTTGGCGCCGGGCTTGCCGAGCGCTGCGGAGGCGGGCGTGCGCGGTTTCGACGTAACGGGGTGGTTTGCATTCTTCGTTCCGGCGAGAACATCGCGGACGATCGTCGAAAAGATCCACATTGATACGGTCACCGCCCTGCGCGATCCGGCCGTCAAGGCAAACTTCGATAACATCGGTATGGTGGCCGTCGGCTCGACGCCGGAAGAGCTGGCCGCCCTGCTCACGGCCGAGACGGAAAAATGGCAGCCCGTGATCAAACAGGCTCACATCGCGCTCGACTAATGAGTCCGAGAGTTTACGAGCCAGAGCGACCAGATCGCTGCGCTGCATGAGTACGGACATGGCACAAAGCAGACATTGCCGTCGCGCCGCTGATGTCCGCTTTCGGGGGTAAAGCGGACAAGCTCCAAGCAGGGCGTGATGTCTGCTTATGACCCAAAGCGGACAAAGACAGGACTGAAATCCCGCAGTGCAGCGGGCTCCCCGACGCCCTGGATCGGGCTAGGCCGCCAGCACCCAGCTAGATTCAGAACAATTCAGATTTGCCCCAAGGACCTGGCCCTCCGTTCGGTGGCAGGCTGATGGTGCGGAGATCCATGCGTGCGATTTGCGACCCAAGGAGATCCACCATGAAACAGCAGATGGTAGAGGAGCGGCGGGATTGGGGTGCCGACATCATGGAAGTCGGGCTTTACTCAGTTCTGATCCTCGTGGCGACGCTGCTGTGGGTATACATTCCCGCCTAAGCGCCCTCGCGCTTGCGCGGCGACCGGCTAGGGCGCCCACGGGAGGGAAGCGCCATGCTCGACAAGGGGCGGCGCGCGTTCATTAGGTTACTCGGCGGGGCGGTAACCGGCTGGCCGCTCGCGGCGCGCGCGCAGCAGCCCGAGCGGATGCGGCGCATCGGCGTACTGATGCCATTTGCCGAGAGCGATCCACAATATCAAGGTTCGGTGGCGAGCTTCCGGGACGCACTTGTGAAGCTCGGCTGGGTGGAAGGCCGGAATCTTCGGATTGATTATCGTTGGGCCGGCGGCGATTTCGGCAAGCTATCGGGCTATGCGGCAGAGCTTGTGGCCCTAATGCCTGATGCAATCTTCGTCATGAACTCAGTAGCGGTCGCAGCCCTGCAAAGGGCGACTCGCAGCGCGCCCATCGTGTTCGCAGACGTGCCCGATCCGGTTGCCGCCGGTTTCGTCAGCAGTGTGGCGCGGCCAGGCGGCAACATCACTGGACTGGCACTCTACGAGCACGCTATCGGCGCGAAAAGGTTGGAATTGCTCAAGCAGCTTGCGCCAGGCGTCACTCGCGTCCTCTTCATTTATGATCCGTCGAGCCCGATATGGTCCGTATTCTTTGCTGAGACCGAGGCGGCGGCTTCATCGCTCGGCGTAAAGGCGTCGGCTGCGCCCGTGCACAACGTCGCCGAGATCGAGGCCGCCATCGA
>DASQCY010000006.1:0-2963 GCA_035634495.1 Allostellaceae bacterium | reverse complement strand
GACGGCAGTGATAATCGGCGAAAGAGCGAATTCGAGACGACACCCATCGTCGCCGACGGCACGATGTATTTGAGCACCCCGTTCAATCGCGTCGTCGCTCTCGACCCTGAGACCGGCCGGGAGAAGTGGAGCTTCGATCCGAAGATCGACCTGCACGCGGGATATTCCGAAGGGCTCGTCAATCGCGGCGTCACACTGTGGATCGACGCCGCGAGAGGCGAGGGTGATGCCTGCCATCGCCGGATCTTTTTGGCGACGATCGATGCGCGGCTTTTCGCCCTCGATGCGGCGTCGGGGCGAGCTTGCGCCGATTTCGGCGCCGCAGGTCAGATCGACTTGACCCGCGGAATCGCCAACATCACCCGCCGCGGCGAGTACGAGGAAACCTCGGCTCCGGCGATCGCGGGTGATCTCGTCATCGTCGGTTCGTCGATCGCCGACAATGACCGGGTCGACAGCCCGAGTGGGGTCGTGCGAGCCTTCGACGCACGCACCGGAAGTCTCCGCTGGAGCTGGAACCCGGTCCCGGAAACCATCACGCCGACCGGTGCCGGCAATGCCTGGTCGACGATCTCGGTCGACAACGGACGCGATCTCGTCATTGTGCCGACCACCAGTCCAAGCCCCGACTATCATGGCCTCAAGCGGCCGGGCGACAATAAATGGGCGGATTCGGTTGTCGCGTTGTCGGCAAAGACCGGCGAAATGGTATGGGGCTTCCAGCTCGTGCATCACGATCTGTGGGACTACGACACTGCTGCCCAGCCCGTGCTGGCTGCATTGCGCCGCGACAGTGATGAGCTGCCGATCGTGATTGCCGGCAACAAGACCGGAAACCTCTACGTATTGAATCGGGACACCGGGGCGCCAGTCTTCGGGGTCGAGGAACGCCCGGTCCCGAAGAGCGATGCGGAAGGAGAGGAAGCCTCCCCGACGCAGCCCTTCCCGTTGGTGCCGCCGCCGCTCGTCCCGCAGCGGCTCTCGGCGGACGATGCCTGGGGACCCACACCCGAGGACCGCAACGCCTGCCGCACCGCAATGGAAAAGCTGCGCTCCGAGGGGATTTTCACGCCGCCGAGCGTGGGCGGGATCATTGCGTTTCCGGGGAACCTCGGCGGCATGAACTGGAGCAGCGGCGCATTCGACCTTAGACGGCAGGTCTTTGTCACCAACGTCAATGTTTTTCCAATGGAAGTGCATCTGATCCCCCGCGATCAGTATCAGGAGTCCGAAAAGGCCGCCAAAGAAGGTCGGTTCCGGGCCGAGGTTTCGCCGCAGCACGGAACACCCTATGGGATGAGCCGCCGGCTGCTCATGTCGCCCAGCGGGGCACCCTGCAATCCACCGCCGTGGGGCTCGCTGGTCGCGGTCGATTTGGCCAAGGGGACTATTCGTTGGAATGTACCCTTGGGGACGACTGCCGACCTTTTCCCGAATTCGCCGCACGTCATTAGCGGCACGCCAAATCTGGGTGGGCCGATCATCACCGCTGCGGGCCTAATCTTCATCGCCTCGGCAATGGACAATTATTTGCGGGCGTTCGACATCGACACCGGCGCCGAGCTGTGGAAAGGGCGGTTGCCGGCCGGCGGCCAGGCTACGCCGATGACCTATCGCCTACGTCCCGATGGCAAGCAGTTCGTCGTGATCGCCGCCGGCGGTCACGGCAAGATCGGCACCAAGCTCGGCGATTCGCTCGTCGCATTTGCGCTGCCGTAGCGGCCCAGCGCTCAATGCACCGTCGGCGTGACCAAGCTCGCGACAAACCGCATTGAGGCAATCAGCAGAAACAAGCCAAACCCGATTTCGAGCCGGCGCCGAGGCAGAGCATGCGCGAGCCGCGCGCCGAACGGCGCGATATAGCTCGAGATCGGTGCGATCATCGCGACGCCAATCACCGAAACAAAGCCGATCGACAGCGACGGCAGCGCGGCTTGAAATGGCAGGCCGGCCAGCATGTAGCCGAGGGTGCCGGCGATCGTGATCGGAACCCCGAGGCCGGCCGAGGTCGCGACCGCATTGTGGATCGGCTTGCCGTAAAGGGTCAGCACCATCGTGGCGAGTGAACCGCCGCTGATGCCCATCAGCGAGGACGCCAGCCCGACAAGGAAGCCAAACCCGGTCATTGCAAACCGCTCCGGCAGTTGCCGGGCCAATACCCAATCCTCGCGGCCCACGAGCAGTTTCGCGCCGATGGTCCCGGCGATCAGCACAAAAGCGAGTTTGAGGATGCCGCCTGGGGCGAGCGCCGCGGTGACGGATCCGACCGCCACGCCCGCAACGGCCGGCACCGTCCAGGACCGCAGTACCTGCGGGATCACCAGCCCCTTTGCGCGGTGCGCCCGGTAGGATCGCACAGCGGTCGGGACGATGATGGCCAGCGATGTGCCGATGCAGAGCTGCATGCGCACCGCATCCGGGACGTCGAGCATCCGGAAGACCTCAAACAGCACCGGAACGATAACGGCGCCTCCGCCGACGCCGAACAGCCCCGCGAGAAGCCCGGTGATGACGCCGGCGCCCATGATGGCGAGCGCCAGCCAGGCAAGCTCAGCGAGTGGCGCCCCCAGGTTTATTCGGCGGCTTCCTTGATCGGCGGCGCGACGCGCCGGTTGCCGGCCGGCAAGTCGAACAAGCCGCTGGGAAGTCGATCGAAATAGGAGAGCACTTCGGCCGTCGGGACGACGTCGGCATACTTGGCGTGCATGTCGCACAAGCTGACGGCGTGGCTCGCTTCGCTGCGGTCGAAGCAGCCTTCTTCCGCCAGGGTCACGCGATAGTTGAGGCTAAACGCGTCGACGACAGTTGCGCGCACGCAGCCTGAAGTGGTCGTGCCGACGACGACAACGCTGTCGCATCCGAGCAAGGTCAGGAAAGCGGCGAGGCTCGTCCCGAAAAAGCCCGAGGGCTTCTGCTTCCTAATGACGATGTCTCTCGGGCCGGGCGCGATCATCGCGACGATT
>DASQCY010000005.1:0-15102 GCA_035634495.1 Allostellaceae bacterium | reverse complement strand
ATGGTCGGCACGATCGACGAAGCGCTCTCGAAGGCGCAGAAGATGGCGGCGGAGGCCGCCTGAGCCCCGGTCCAGCCCGATGGCCGGGCGCGTGCAGTTCGAGCTCGTCACCCCGGAGCGGCTGCTGCTGTCCGAAACGGTCGAGATGGTGGTGGTCCCCGGGACCGAAGGCAATTTCGGCGTGCTGCCGGGTCATGCGCCGCTGATTTCGACGATCCGGGCGGGGATGATCGAGATTTACGAGGGCCAAACCGTCACGCGGCGGGTATTCGTCGTCAGCGGCCTAGCCGAGGTAACGCCAGAGCGCTGCACGGTGCTCGCCGACGAGGCAATTTCCCCGGATACGCTCGATCGGGGCTCGATCGAGACCGAACTGCAGACCGTGGAGGGCAATCTACCGAGCCTGCGCGAGCACGTCGCGCGCGCCGCCGATACGGACCGCGAGCGGCTCCTGATCGAGCTCCATCGCCTCGAACGCGAACAAACGGTGCTCCAGGCAAAGCTAGCGGCGCTCGGCGAGACGACGCGCTGACAGAACGCTCCACATCCTGCGCTCGCGGTTGACGCGCGCCGTCCTGTGGCGCACCGTCCGCGGGCTGCCTCGCGGCCCGTTAGAGGAGGCGCAGATGCTGTCGAGCGGTCCCATGCAGCAAAGGCTCACCCGGCGCGCACTTGCTCTGGTGCTCGCCGGTGGTCGCGGCAGCCGGCTGAGGCAATTGACCGACAGACGCGCCAAGCCGGCCGTATTCTTCGGCGGCAAGTTCCGCATTATCGACTTTGCGCTGTCGAACTGTCTCAATTCGGGCGTCCGGCGGATCTGCGTCCTGACCCAATACAAGGCGCACAGTCTGCTGCGTCATCTGCAAATGGGCTGGTCCTTTCTGCGTCCCGAGATGAACGAGTTTCTCGACCTGTTGCCGGCCCAGCAGCGGCTCGACGAGGCGACCTGGTATCGCGGCACTGCTGATGCAGTGTACCAGAATTTCGATATTTTTCGCGCGGCTGACGCGGAATACTTTATTGTATTGGCGGGAGACCATATTTACAAAATGGATTACTCGAACATGCTGGAGGACCACGCCGACAAAGGCGCCGATTGCACGGTTGCCTGCATCGAGGTACCGCTCGAAGAAGCCTCGGGGTTCGGCGTCATGGCGGTCGACGAGTCGATGAGGATCGTCGATTTTCTGGAAAAGCCAAAAGAGCCGCCGGCGATTAGTGGCAAACCCGCTCGGGCGCTTGCCAGTATGGGCGTATACGTTTTTACCGCCGAGTTCCTTTATGCCGAACTCGAACGCGATCACCGAGACCCGACCTCGAGCCACGATTTCGGCAAGGATGTGATCCCGAACCTCGTGAGCCGAGGTCTCGCAGTCGCCCATTCCTTTGAGGAGAGCTGCGTCAAGACCACTCCGGAGGCCGACGCCTATTGGCGCGATGTCGGCACAATCGACTCTTATTGGTCGGCCAATATCGATCTGGTCACCCCTGTTCCGTCGCTCGATATCTACGATCGCAGCTGGCCGATCTGGACCTATCAGCAGCAATTGCCGCCAGCGAAGTTCGTTTTCGACGACGAGGACCGGCGCGGCATGGCGGTCGATTCGATGGTCTCGGGCGGCTGCATTATTTCCGGCGCCACGGTCAGAGGCTCACTATTGTTCTCCAATTGCCGGATCAATTCCCATGCCCGGACCGCCGGCGCGGTGTTGCTGCCCGATGTCGAGGTCGGTCGTCGTGCTCGGCTCAGCAATGTCGTCGTCGATCGCGGCTGCCATATCCCAGAGGATCTGGTAATCGGCGAAGACCCCGAACTCGACGCCAAGCGATTCTACCGTAGCGACCATGGGGTCACGCTCGTCAGCGCGGATATGCTGGCCGCGCTCAAGTGAGCGGACCAAACGCGGATCTTCGCGGTCGAAAGAGAATTCATTTCTCTTCGGCCGTGAACACCCCCTTCCAATCGGCCGGCGGAGCCTCGATCTGGAACTGGGCGATACGGTGCCGGTAGAGATCGTAGACGGGGGCGAGGAAGCGGGCCGCGGCGAGCCGGAAGTCGTCGAGCAGGCGCAGCGCAGATGCCCAGTCCTGCCGTCGGTAAGCTCCCAGCAGCGCGGAGTGCTGGTCAATAAACTGGTCCTCGACAATCCGCTCCGGCGGCAGCGTATAGATACAGCCCGCCTCAGTCTTGCCCTTGACCGCTACGAGATCCACCTCGATCAGAGTCGGATCGCCGAGGCGTCCAGCTGTCTCCTCGCCGATCATCAGATCGATGCCATAGACCTTGCCGGGCCTTCCAGCCGCGAAGCGAGATTCACCGGATCGCCGAGCAGCGAGTAATCGAAGTGCTGGTGCGAGCCGAAATTGCCGACCACGCATTCGCCGGTGTTGATGCCGATGCCGATCCGTACCGGAAGAAAGACCTGATAAGCCGCTTCCGCCTGCCAGAGGCGGTTGAGATCGACGAGCTTGCGGCGCGTCGCCTGCGCCGCATTTGTGACATTGGTCGGGATCGTCGAGCGGCGCATTCCAGAATGCCATGATGCAATCGCCGATATATTTGTCGATGGTCCCCTTCCGCTCGGTGATGATCTCGGTCACCGGCGACAGGAAACTGTTCATGAAATGGGTCAGAGTCTCCGCATCGAGCTTTTCGGAAAGGCTCGTGAACCCGCTTGCTGCAAAGTGACGAAGGGGGCGAGTGTTTGCCGTTTAAAGGGAGGCAGGATGGAAACACAACAGGCAACACCGGTGGGCAGCGGGCCAGGCAGCCGCCGTCTCGACGGGGCAGGTCGGATGGCGGGCGCGCTCGAAACCAGAAAGATCGCGCTCGTAGAAAAGGCTGTGGCGTTTGCGCACGAGACGCTCGAGGCGACGCAGCGGGCAACAGCGGAGCGCGTTGTCGCCGAATTTTACAAGCACGTGCCGCCGGCCGACATTGCCGAACGAAGCCCGAAGGACTTGTGGGGCGCTGCGTTGTCACTCTGGCGCTTCTCTGAGCGCCGGCGCCCCGATCAAGCGAAGATCCGGGTCTACAACCCCGACCCCGCGGCGGACGGCTGGTCGTCACCGCATACGATCGTCGAGATCGTCAACGACGACATGCCGTTTCTTGTGGATTCGATCAGCTTGGCGATCAACGCCAGCGGCCGCGTCGTTCATCTGGTCATTCATCCGATTTTGACGGTCACGCGCGACCCGGCGGGGCGGCTCTGCGCGCTTGGCGACGCCGAAGCGCCGGGGCTACGCGAATCCTGGATGCAGATCGAGATTACGCGCGAGTCGGATCGCCACGACCTTGCCGATCTGACACAGACATTATCGGGCGTGCTCGCCGATGTACGCGCTGCGGTCGAAGATTGGCGGTCAATGCGCGAACGCTTGCGAGAGCTTGTCGGCGAACTGTCCGGGGCGCCCGCACTCCCGATTCCGCCCGCGGAACTCAACGAGGTTCAGGATTTTCTGCGATGGCTCGAGGACGACAATTTCACATTTCTCGGCTACCGCGAATACCTGTTTGATGGAATGGCGGCACCGCTCCGCGAGCCGCTCGGGATCTTGCGCGACGAAGCGCACCCGGTATTTGGAGGTCTGCGCGATTTGTCGTCGCTGCCGCCCGATGTGCAGGACTTCGTGCGCCGCCGCGAACTGCTCGTCATTACCAAATCGAACCGCCGCGCTACCGTTCACCGCACGGCACACATGGATGCGATCGGACTGCGCCGCTTCGCCCCAAGCGGAGAAGTGGTCGGGATCGATCTGCTCTTGGGGCTCTTTACCTCGCTGGCCTACAACCGTAACCCCCGCTCGATCCCATTGCTGCGGCTCAAGGTTCGACGAATCGTCGAGCGCGCCGGGCTGGCGCCGACGAGCCATGACGGCAAGGCGTTGCTGCACATCGTGGACACGTTCCCGCGTGACGAGCTGTTCCAGAGCGATGAGGACCAGCTGTTCGACACGGTCATCGGCATCCTCAACCTCCAGGAAAGGCAGCGCATCGCGCTGTTCATCCGGCGCGACCCGCTCGAGCGCTTTGTCTCCTGCCTCGTCTACGTCCCGCGCGAGCGCTACGACACTGCGCTGCGCCAGCGCTTCTGCTCGATCCTAGAAGAGGCGTTCGCCGGACAGGTCTCGAATTTCTACACTCACGTCGACGAATCGCCGTTGGCACGCATCCAATTCATCATTCGGACAACCCGGGGTAATGTACCGCTAGTCGATGCGACAGCGCTTGAGAAGCGACTTGCCGAAGCTGGGCGAAGCTGGTCGGACCGGCTCGAGGACGCGGCGACAGCGGCCTTTGGAGAAGAGGGGGCGCGTGCCCGGCTGCGTCGCTTCCAGGCTTTTCCGATAACGTATCAGGCGCGGACGGAAGCTGCCCAGGCGATCGCCGATCTGTGCCGGATCGAGACGGTGCTGGCGGGTTCGCCTCTCGAAGTCTCGCTTCGTCCGGTGGCCGACGGCGGGCTCCCCGGATTGCGGATCTATCGGGCCAAAGAACCGGTCGTCCTTTCCGACGTGCTGCCGATTTTGGAAAACCTCGGCCTGCGGGTCGTCGCCGAGGAGCCATTTCGCATTGACAGCGTCGACGGCGCAGCGGCGTGGGTACACGAATTTCAGCTCGACGGCGTGCCGCTACTGAGCACTGCATCTCTCGCAGTCAGGGCGGGCTTCGAGGAGGCGCTCGTGGCGGTATGGACGAGCCGGGTCGAGAACGACGGGTTCAACCGCCTCGTATTGGCTGCCGGCCTGTCGGCGCGCCAAATCACGATTCTGCGTCTCTACGCTAAGGTACTGCGGCAAGCCGGAGTCGCCTTCAGCCAAGCTTACATGGAAGACGCGCTGAGCAGCCAACCGGAGATTGCCCGCCGCCTCGCCCAGCTCTTCGAAATCCGCTTTGATCCAGCCCGTACCGGCGATCCTTCGCTTTCCGTAATCGCCGAGGTCCAGGCGATCGATCATGCCCTCGACGCAGTGCACAGCCTCGATGAGGACCGCATCCTGCGAAGTTTTCTGACCCTCGTGCTCAAAACGGTGCGGACCAACTACTTTCAGCGATTGCCCTCGGGCGAGGCCAAACCCTATCTGGCGGTCAAGCTCGCGAGCAGCGAGATCGACCTGATGCCTCTGCCTCGCCCGCTTTTCGAGATTTACGTCTATAGCCCTCGGGTTGAGGCGGTGCACATGCGCGCCGGCAGGGTCGCCCGGGGGGGCGTCCGGTGGTCGGACCGTAAGGAGGATTTCCGAAGCGAGATCCTCGGGCTGATGAAGGCGCAAACGGTCAAGAATGCGGTAATCGTCCCGGTCGGATCGAAGGGGGGCTTCATCGTGAAGCAGCCGCCTGCTTCAGCCGACAAGCTGGGGGCCGAAGCGGTTGAATGCTACAAGATTCTGATCCGCGGGCTCTTGGACCTCAGCGACAATATTGTCGCGGAGACTCCCTCGGAACACCGGATCGTGCCGCCGTCTGACGTCGTCCGATATGATGGTGACGACCCTTATCTCGTGGTCGCGGCCGACAAGGGAACCGCGACGTTCTCCGATTTTGCGAACGCGATCTCGCAAGAGTACGGGTTCTGGCTCGGCGACGCGTTCGCGTCGGGCGGTTCGGCGGGATACGACCACAAGGCGATAGGGATCACCGCGCGTGGCGCCTGGGAGCTCGTCAAGCGCCATTTCCGCGAGCTCGGGCACGACATCGAGAAGAGTGAGCTGAGCGTCGTCGGCGTCGGCGACATGTCGGGCGACGTATTCGGTAATGGCATGCTGATGTCGCGCCACTTACGGTTGCTCGGCGCCTTTAATCACCGGCACGTCTTTATCGATCCTGCGCCAGATCCAGAGAAGAGCTTTGTCGAGCGGCAGCGTCTGTTCCACCTGCCGCGCTCGAGCTGGGCGGATTACGACCACGCGCTGATTTCGCCTGGCGGCGGCGTGTTCGACCGCAACGCCAAAGCGATCCGGATCAGCCCCGAAATGAAGCGCACCTTCGACATCGCAGCGGACCACCTGACCCCGGCCGAGTTGATCCGCGAGCTCTTGGCCGCACCAGTCGATCTGTTGTGGTTCGGCGGGATCGGGACCTATGTCAAGGCTCCCGACGAAAGCCATACCGAGGTTGGCGACCGCGCCAATGATGCGTTGCGCATCAACGGCGACAAGGTTCGCGCAAAAGTCGTCGGCGAGGGCGCGAACCTCGCGGTCACCGAGCGTGGGCGCATCGCCTACGTGCTCGCGGGCGGTCGCGTCAACACCGACGCGATCGACAATTCGGCGGGCGTCGATATGTCGGACCACGAGGTCAATATCAAGATCCTGCTCGACCGATCGATTGCCTCGGGTGTGCTCTCGCCTTCCGAGCGCGAGCCGCTTCTCGCCGCCATGGCCGATGACGTCGCCGCATTGGTGCTTCGCGACAATTACCTGCAAGGCGAGGCGTTATCGGTGGCCGAGGCGCGCGGCGTCGCCGCGCTTGACCGGCAGCTGCGCTTGATGCGCGATCTCGAACGATCCGGCCAGCTTGACCGCGCGCTGGAGTTTCTGCCGAACGACGAGAGCTTAGCCTCGCGTGCAGCGCAACGTCGCGGGCTCACGCGACCTGAGCTCGCCGTCTTGCTCGCATATGCGAAGATGGCTCTTTGCGGCGAGCTCATCGCCTCCGATCTGCCCGAGGCAGCGGAACTTGACGAAGAGCTTCACGGCTATTTCCCGAAGGCGCTGCGCGATCGGCTTGCCGCTCAGATCGCCGCCCACCCGCTGCGTCGCGAGATAATTGCCACCGTCGTTACCAACGATCTCGTCAATCGGGCCGGCATAACTTTCGTCGACGAAATGCGGGTACGCACCGGCCGTACGGCGCCGGAGGCCGCCCACGCCTGGCGCATCGTGCGTGAGGCCTTCGCCCTGCCGCAGCTGTGGGCGGAGATCGAGGCGCTCGACAACAAGATCGCGGCGACGATGCAAAGCGAGATGCTGCTCGACGTCGCCGGGGTGGTAGAGCATGCGGTGGTTTGGCTGCTGCGCGCCGAAAGGCTCGCCATCGGGCGTGAGGCGTCGCTGTTCACGACAGCCGTTGCGCGTCTTGCGTCACTTATCGCCGATTTGCTGCCGGCGAGCGAGCGGGCGCTGATGGAGACGCGCGGCGCACGGCTGGCTGCCGCCGGGGTGCCGCAGTCGCTGGCGGCGCGCATCGGCGCCTTCATCTTTTTGACTACCGCCTTCGAGGTCTGCGATTTGGCAGCGCACGTCGGGCAGCCGGTCGAGCGCGCAGCGCGAACATTCTACGAGGTCGGTGGCCGATTCGCGTTCGACGAGTTGCGCGCCGCCGCCCGGCGGCTGCCGGCCGACACCGTCTGGCAGAAAGCCTCGGCCGAGGTCTTGATCGACGATTTCTACACGATGCAGGCCGAGGCCACGGACCGGGTTCTGCGCAACGCCGACGAAGCCAAAGACCCGGTCGCCGTTTGGGCCGCTGCCCGGGCCGGTGCACTCGCTCCCGTGGAGTCACTCGCGCGCGAGCTGCGCGCCGCTACGACGCCGGATCTTGCGATGCTCGTTGTCGCCAGCCGCCAGCTGCGGCACGCGCTCGGGTGAATGCCGACGGGTCCGGCTAGACGGCTACCATCTGGCGCAGTTCGTCCACGACCTCGGGGTTGGCGAGGGTTGAAACGTCACCTGCTTCCTGGCCGCTCGATATCGCCGCCAAAACCCGTCGCATGATCTTGCCCGAGCGGGTCTTCGGCATGTCAGGCACGATCCATACGTGGGCCGGGCGCGCGATCGGGCTGATCTCGGTGACCACGGCATCCGAGATCCGCTTGTGCAATTCCGGGCTCGGCGCGAAACCGGGTTTCAGTGCGACATAGAGGTCGGGAACCTTGCCCTTGATCTCGTCGGCGACCGGCACAACGGCCGCTTCCGCCACCTCCGCGACCGTCAGCGCCGCCGATTCGATCTCCTTGGTTCCGAGCCGGTGCCCGGCGACGTTGATCACGTCGTCGATCCGGCCGAGGATGCGATAATAGCCGTCGAGCGCCTGCACGGCCCCATCCCCAGCGAAATACGGCCAGTCTCGCCAGTCCTTGCTATTTTGGTCCTTGCAGTAGCGCGCGTAATACTGCGCAACAAAACGGTCGGGGTCGCCCCAGATGGTCTGGAATATTCCGGGCCACGGATTGCGGATACAGATATTGCCTGCCCTGCCCGATCCCTTGGGAATCTCGTTGCCGTCCTCATCGTAGATCACAGGGTGGATGCCCGGAACCCCGGGTCCGGCGCTGCCGGGCTTCATCGGTTCTAGCGCAGGCACTGTGCTGCACAGAAAACCGCCATTTTCCGTCTGCCACCAGGTGTCGACGATCACCGCCTCACCCTTGCCGACCACAGCGTGGTACCAGCGCCAGACTTCGGGCTCGATTGGCTCTCCCACCGTGGTCATATGCTTGAAGTGGTAGTCGTAATTGTTCGGCTCGTCGGGGCCGGCGCGGCGCAGCGCACGAATCGTAGTCGGCGAAGTATGAAAGATATTGACGTCGAGCTCTTGAGCGATCCGCCAAGGCCGCCCCGCATCGGGGTAGGTGGGGACCCCCTCGTAGATCACCGTTGAAGCGCCGAGCGCAAGCGGCCCATAGACGATGTAGGAATGGCCGGTGATCCAGCCGATGTCGGCCATGCACCAATAGACATCTTCCGGATGGATGTCCTGGATGTATTTCGAGGTGCCGGCCACATAGGCAAGATAACCACCGGTACTATGCTGGCACCCCTTCGGCTTGCCGGTGGTCCCGCTCGTGTACATCAGGAAGAGCGGCGCTTCCGCCGGCATCGGTATCGGCTCGACCCGCTTGCCCCGGTGTCCCTTGAGGAGATCGTTGATAATGTGGTCGCGGCCGTGCACCGCGGGCTTCGCGCTCGAATATTTTCCCGGATGGCGCTGCCAAATCAGCACCTTCTCTACCGCGTGGCCCTCTTTTGCCGCCTCTTCGGCGGCGATGTCGGCCTTTTCCTTCTGGTCTTGAATGACGCCGTTCCGGTAGTAGGCGTCCATCGTGATCAGGACACGACTGCCGGAGTCGACTATCCGGTCGGCGCAAGCCCTGCCGCTGAAGCCGCTGAACACCTGAGAATGGATGACACCGAGCCGGGCACACGCCAACATCGCGATCGGCAGTTCCGGCACCATCGGCAAGTGAAGAGTCGCACGGTCACCGGCCTTCAGTCCGCAGAAATCCCGCAGCAAGGCAGCGAATTCATTCACCCGCACATACAGCTCTTGATAGGTGATGTGCTGTGTCGCCTCACTCTCCAGCTCAGGGACAAAATGAATGGCAGTCTTGTTCTTGCTCTTTGCCAAATGCCGATCGACGCAGTTGTGGCTGACGTTGATCCGGCCACCGACATACCACCTCCAAAAGGGAGCATTGCTTGTATCGAGAGTTCTTTCCCAAGGTTCAAACCAGTCCAGAAGGCCGGCGTACTCATTGAAGCACTCAGGAAATTTGTCAACGCCAAACCGCTCGTAGACCTTCTCGTCGGTTAAATTGGCCTGGGCAATGAACTCTGTCGGCGGATGATAATATTTTTCTTCCTGCCAATGGACGGCAATTTCGGCTTCGGGCACGTCGATCTGTTCTTCCATTCTCTCCCTCCCGAAAAAACGAGGTGTGGCATAGCCCGGAGATGCCCGACGGCGGCGCGCAGGACTCGAATCTTGGGATAAGTTGTCTGCCACAACGGCTTACCGGAGTCTAGGCTCTCCGAAGCGCAGCCCAGCGCACGACCGCCAGATCGGGGCGTTCACCAAAAACTTCTGGGCCGGTGCTCTGAAGGCGGCTCGGCCTCCCCGGCGAGCCTGGATTAGTGGGGGGCCGACTGCCAGCTCGCGCGGCTCGCGATCAACGCCGCCTGCGTCCGGTTTGCCACATGCAGGCGCTTTATGATCTGCTTGACGTGCGCCTTGACCGTGCTTTCGGTCATGGTCAGGGCGTCGGCGATGAGCTTGTTCGACTTACCTTCCGAGATCAATGCCAGGACGTCGCACTGCCGCCTGGTCAGCTCGCGCCAGGGAGCGTCGCGCCCCCGCTCCGCCCTATCCGGGAGCAGCTCCTCGGTCAAGGACAACGGCACATAGGTACCGCCGACGCGCATGCGCTCGAGGGCGCCCATCAAGACCTTGAGGCCAAGGCTGGTTGGCAGGAAACCGCGGGCGCCGGAGCGAAGGATCACGCGCGCGCCCTCCGCATCGTCGCAGTCCGCGGTGACGAGGATCGGGGTTTCCGGCGCTGCCGCGGACAGCAAAGCGAGATCGGCAAGGTCGATGCGCGCGCAGGTCGATCCGCCGAGCAGGATTACCTCAAACACCTCGCCTCGCCGGATCAACTGCGCCAATTCGATTGCCGTTGCGATATCGGTGACGTGCCAGCGCCGCGATTGCTGCAGAAGCGCCAATTTTAGGCATTCGCGGCGCAACGGGCTCTGATCGACGATCGCAAGGTGGCGCCGAATTGGGCCGACAAACCGATTGTCCGCACCGTGCGTGAGGCTCACCTCGGATTCGCGGAAATGATCGAGTCTGTCCAAGTCAATTCCTCTCCCACGGGAACGCTTGCCGATAAAAGAGAATGGCGTTCCTGCAAGGCCATCAGGGTAAATTTTTGTAAACGAGTGTAACGGACGCGTAAACACGGTTGGAGAGCGCTTCAGGCGGGGATGCCGGCCATCGCACAGAGCACATTCCACTCGCCCGTGCTGACGGGGCAGACCGACAACCGCGACTGTCTGAGCAGCGACAGCTCGGAGAGCTCGGGCTTTGCTCTCATCGCCGGAAGCCCGACCTTGACTGCTGCGGCCATCAGTGGCTTCACGTCGACCATGCCGAGCTTGTCGCTCTTATCGCCGGGGTCCGGATAGAAGCTCTTGACCACCTCGACGACGCCAACGATCTCCTTGCCCTCGTTCGAATGATAGAAGAACGCGCGGTCTCCGGGCTTCATGGCGCGCAGATTGTTCAGTGCTTGCGCGTTGCGCACGCCGTCCCAGTGAGTACGCCCGTCGGCCACCAGCTGATCCCACGAATAACTCGATGGTTCCGATTTGATGAGCCAATACGCCATTGGAACTCCCCTTTCGCAGACTCAATGCAACAAGCGATAATCGGCCTGATCTTCGTAGACCGAACCCGCCTTGGTCTGAAAGCTAGCGATCAGACTGAAACCTTCCACTGGTAAGGGCTCGGCGCGGAATTGCGCATGGGCAGCCAGAAAGCCGCTCAACTTGCCGAGCACCGGCTTGTGCAGCCGCGCCAGCGTCACGTGCGGCGAGAACTTGCGGGTCTCTGGCGGAAGCCCCACGCGAACCAGCGCCTGCTCGATCTTGTCACGCAGTGCCACGAGTTCAGCCGAGCGCTCAACACCCACCCAGAGGCTATGAGGCTTGTCCACGCCGCCGAAAACGCCGGTCCCAGCGAGCTGCAAAATAAACCGGCGTGCCTGCAACCGCGTCAAGGCGTCGTCGATGTCGGCCGCGACAGCCTCGCCGGTCTCGCCGATGAACCGCAAAGTCAGATGAAAGTTGCCGGGGTCCACCCACCTCGCCCCGGGGATCCCCGAGCTCAGCAATGACAGCCGCAGCTTGAGCTCCGGCGGAAAGTCGATCCCGACAAACAGACGCAGCATCGCAGCCGCCTACGATTTGGGGCTCTTCGGCGATTCAGGTGAAGAGGGTGAGGACGCCGGTGTGGCCGTAGAGCCGGTCGCGGGAGATCTCACCATTGGCAAAGAAGCCGATCAGAGGAAAATCGCCCAGCGTCTCGCGAATTAGCCCCGTCTCCACTCCGGGGCCGCCGAACAGCGCCGCGCCCCGGGCGACGCAGCTGACATATACTCCGGCTTTTGGTGGTCCGCTCAGCCGGCCGGAGAGCTGCCGGACCATGCGGGCCATATCACGCCTCGCGCTCTCGGGATCGCGGCGGCAAAACACGATCCGATCGCCCGCGGCGACTTCGGCGCCGAGTACGACCCAGCCGCGCCCGGCGTCGATCGCTACCAGATTGCGGACGAGATAGTCACCGGTGTCCGAACCGGCGACCGGAAGTCCGGCAAAGATCAAGCCGCCGACACGGCGCAGATCCTGAGTGAGCTCTGGGCCGATATCTTCGCTGAAGACAGCAAGCGCCGGACGTCCGTCGATGACCATCACGACGTTGTCGCGCGCCTCGTCGATCCGCCGGACCGGTCCGATTGGCATGCAGCCCTGCGTTAGAGCCGTCGCGACCGATACCCCTGGGGCCAGCATCAGCCCCGCTACACCATTGCCGCCCAGGCCGTCATCCGACCCAGTTCGGGCCAGAAGCGGGTTTGGACAACGATGCGATACGAGACCGCCGACGAGATAGGCGCCGCTCGCCGCGGCAGTTTCGACGGCAGCTCGCTGGACATCGGGACAGCGCGGGTCGGCATGAACCAGCGCCAAGACGGGCTGTGTTCCCTCGATCCAGCCGGCGTGCGAGCGCGGCAGATCCGCCCCGGGGTCTCCGGTTGCAGCGAAGATCCGGAAGTCCTTCGGCGGCAATGCCGCCGTCATCACCACCGCCGCCGGCTCGTCAAAGATTTCGGCCGCCGCCGAGCATACTCCGAGGCCGACTCCGCCAACCCAAGAGCGAATCCCGGTGTGCTCGGTCAAGGCGCGGGCGATCTCGGGCAGAACGGCCGCGGCAGGCTCTGTGGTGTAAAGAATCCCCAGTGTCGCTCCGTCCACGATCGGCAGCGCGGCGACGCATTGCGCCGCAAGGCTCGCCGGGTCGCCGGTCGCCGAGACAGCGGCGAACCGCGCGCTCACGACGAACTCCCGACCAGCCGGGCGACGACCGGTGCTAACCGATCGACCAAAACCGCGACGCCGCGCTCGTTCGGATGGAGTCCATCAGGCTGATTGAGCTCGGGCTTCATCGCAACACCATCAAGAAAGAATGGATACAGCGGTACATCATGGACCTTCGCAAGTTCGGGAAAGATTCGATCAAAGGCGTTCTCGTATTCCGCTCCCCAATTCGGTGGCGCAAGCGTACCGATGAGCAACATCTTCGCACCGTTAGCCTCGATCTTTCCGATCATCTTGTCGAGATTATCGCGAACGGTGGCAGGGTCGATACCGCGCAGCGCATCGTTGGCGCCGAGCGCCAGAATGACTAGATCAGGCTTGTCGGCGAGCGCCCAATCGAGCCGTGCCAAGCCGCCTGCCGTGGTGTCTCCGGAGACCCCACCGTTAACGACGCGCACTTCGATCCCCTGAAGGCGCAGCACAGCTTCGAGCCTTGCCGGGAAGGCTTGCTCGGGCGCCAGCCCATAGCCCGCAGTCAGGCTGTCGCCAAAATCGAGAATGACCGGAATGTGCGCCTTGGCCGGCATGTCGCCTATCATCAGGTAGAGCCCGGCGGCGGCCAGAGCGCTTGAGGGCATTGCGTTGAAAAGTCTCGCCGCCGGGCCATATCGACGGTGCCGCCGGCGGCAGGGCGCCATACCAGGCCGGCCGATCTGCCCCGCCGCTCCCGGTGGCTTGGACAGAACATGACCAGCTCGATTCATTCCGGCGGTCCGCTCGTGGTGCTGGAAGATGTTCACTTGACTCTGGAGAGCCCGGCCGGGCCCGTCAACATCCTCCGCGGCGTTTCGCTCGAGATCACCGCCGGCGAGACAGTAAGTCTCGTCGGTCCCTCGGGCTCCGGGAAATCGACGGTTATGATGGTGATGGGCGGCCTCGAGCGGCCGAGCGCCGGAGGAGTGTGGCTCGACGGAAACGACCTCGGCGCGCTAAACGAGGATGCGCTCGCCCGACTGCGCTGCGCTAACATCGGCATCGTGTTCCAGGCCTTTCACCTGATCCCGACGATGACCGCGGTGGAAAATGTAGCGCTCCCGCTCGAGCTCGCTGGTCGACGGGACGCTTTTTTGGTCGCCGCCCGGGGTCTCGCCGCGGTCGGCCTCGACCATCGCGCAACCCACTATCCCGGGCAGCTCTCGGGAGGCGAGCAGCAGCGCGTGGCGATCGCCCGCGCCTTTATCGCCGAGCCGAAATTGCTGCTCGCTGACGAACCAACGGGAAATCTCGACGCCGCGACCGGCCGCTTG
This sequence comes from Allostellaceae bacterium, assembly GCA_035634495.1. Classification (GTDB taxonomy): domain Bacteria; phylum Pseudomonadota; class Alphaproteobacteria; order ATCC43930; family CGMCC-115725; genus AP-15. Next base: position 979 of record DASQCY010000005.1, on the reverse strand, counting down.
GTCATCGATTGCCTGTTCGAGCATCAAGCACAGCACGGCACCACCCTGCTCTTGATCACGCACGATCCGAGTGTGGCTGAGCGCTGCGAGCGCCAGATCCATCTGTTGGACGGCAGGATCATTGAAGATCGGCGCACCGAGCACATCGCTGCCGCGCAGCGCGTGCTTTGAACACATTCTCGGCCGCTCACGCCGTGCGGCTCGCACGCCGCGAGCTGCGCGGGGGGATCCACGGTTTACGTGTCTTTCTGGCCTGCTTGGTGCTCGGAGTAACTGCGATCGCCGGCATCGGCTCGCTCGCCGCATCCGTGGTCGCAGGTATAAAGGCCGATGCCCGCGACCTGCTTGGCGGCGACGCCGAGGCGCGGCTCGCCTACCGCCAGGTCGACGCGGCCGAACGTGCCTTCCTGGCGCAGAGTGGCAGGTTGTCCGAGATCGCCACGATGAGGGCCATGGCGCGCACCCCAGGCGGTGATCGGCGCAGCCTGATCGAGCTCAAGGCGGTCGATCCCGCCTACCCGCTCTATGGCGCGGTCGCACTGTCGCCGGCGCAGACCCTTGGCGCTGCGCTCGACCGCCGCGGCGGCAATTTCGGTGCGGCGGTCGATCCCGAGATCCTCGACCGGCTAGGGCTCGCGCTCGGAGACGGCATCAAGATCGGCGACGCGACGTTGCAACTGCGCGGCACCATTAAGCGCGAACCCGACGCCACGGCCGGAGGCCTCGAGTTCGGTCCGCGGGTGATTGTCTCCGCCGATGCGCTGGCCGAGAGCAGTCTGATCCGGCCCGGCGCCTTGGTCACCTACCATTACCGATTGCAACTTCCTCGCGGGGCCGACCCGGCTTCCTGGGCGGAGCGGGCGCGAAGCGCCTTTCCGGAGGCGGGTTGGCAGATCCGCACCTTCGGCGAAGCCTCACCCGCGCTGCAGCGCTTGATCGACCGCCTCGCCCTCTTCCTGACCCTCGTCGGTCTGACTGC
>DASQCY010000004.1:0-10013 GCA_035634495.1 Allostellaceae bacterium | reverse complement strand
CTCGCGGCATACGAGGCCTGCAAGACCGACGCGGAAGCCGGCGATGCGGGTTGTCAGAATTACCTGGGGGTGATGAGCGAACGCGGCCGCGGCGTGACGCGGAACGCCACCGAGGCCGTGCGGCTTTCCGCCTCGCCGCCCCGCAGGGCCTCGCCGCCGCGCAATATAATGTAGGACGAGCTTACGCAACAGGGCTCGGGGTCCGCAAGAACCAGCCAGAGGCCGCCCGTTGGTATCGAATGGCAGCAGAGCAAGGCGATCCCGCAGCACAAAACGCCCTCGCCATTCTCAAGGCGACCGGTCGTGGCAGTTTACGCGACCCTCGACCTGTTTCGACGCGCCGCGACGAGCGGTTATTCGCTGGCGCAACTCAATCTCGCCGCAGCCTTCGACCATAGCCGCGCTTGGTGCCGCATGATCCGCTAAGCGCCTACATCTGGTACAGCATCGCCGCCCGTCTGGCGTCGGATCAGGCTTTGCGCGACGAAGCAGCGTGGGGTCGCGACCGGCTTGCGCAAAAAATCGCCCTCCCCGAGGCCGAAGCGGCACGCGTCGCCGCGGAATCCTGGGCCCCAGGAGGCCCGGACCCCGACGAAGGAGTGGCGACACCGCGGCAAATGACAGCCGACCGCCGGGCGGCGAGCGGCTGAGCTCGGGCGGTTCCGGATTTATTGTCAGCCGGGCCGGGGATGTCCTCACCAACCAACATGTCGTCGACGCCTGTCGCCAGGTGCGCGTGCTGCACAATGGGGCCCCAGTCGTGGCTACCGTTATCGCGACGGACCCGACAGCCGATCTGGCGATCTTGCGCTTGCCTGAACCTGTCGCCGACTCAGCGCTGGCGCGCGGCGATAACCCGATCAAGCCAGGCGAGGCTGTGGTCGTCGTCGGCTTTCCGCTCCAGGGTCTGCTGAGCTCGCAGGCGAGCGTTTCTGCGGGGATCGTCAGCAGATTGGCGGGGCCGCGCGACGACCCGCATCAGTTGCAAATAACGGCACCCGTGCAGCCCGGAAACAGCGGCAGCCCACTTCTCGACGCGAGTGGCGCGGTGGCCGGAGTTGTGGTCGCCAAACTTAACGCTCTGCGCTTCGTCAAACGGACCGGGGCGATCCCCGAGAACGTCAATTTCGCGGTCAATGGCCAATATGCCCGTGCGCTGCTCGATCGTAGCGGAGTGCCTTACCAAACCGCCACCGCCGACGAGGCATTGTCGACACCGGCGATCGCCGAACGCGCGCTCAAGTTCACAGTCTTGGTGCAATGCTTCCGATGAGAATCCTTCAGATGAGCCGGGCAAACAGCCCGACTACTTAGTGCCGAAGAGGCGGTCGCCGGCGTCGCCGAGCCCAGGGAGGATGTAGCCGTGCCCGTCAAGGCAGCGGTCGAGCGCCGCCGCCACGATCGACACATCGGAGAAGACGCTGGAAACCTTGGCGATCCCTTCCGGTGCGGCAACCAGGCAGACAAATTTGATCGAGCGCGCCGCAAGCTCTTTGAGACGCGAGATCGCAGCTACCGCCGAGTTGCCGGTAGCGAGCATCGGGTCGACCAAGATCACGTCGCGTTCGGCCAAGTCGTCGGGTAGCTTCAAATAGTATTCGATCGCCTGCAAGGTTCGCGGGTCGCGGTAGATGCCGATGTGCCCGACTCGTGCCGAAGGCAGCAGGTCGAGCATCCCGTCGAGAATCCCGTTGCCGGCGCGCAGGATCGACACCAGGCATAGCTTCTTGCCGGCGAGCAATGGGAAACTCGCGCGCTCGAGCGGCGTATCGATCTCAGTCGGGGCGAGCGGCAGCTCGCGTGTCGCCTCATAAGCCAACAATAGGCTGATCTCGCGTAGCAGGCGGCGAAATTCCGCAGTCGAGGTATTGCGGTCGCGCATTATCGATAGCTTGTGCTGAACGAGCGGATGCTCCACGATCGTCAAGCTCGCCGATTGAGGTTGCATCATCGTATTCCTAGAACAAGGTGCCATCGGTGACGACAGCGAGCGGCGGACTGCCGTCGCGCCGCCGTTCGAAAGCGATCTCTCGTCCCGCCACCCAGCTGCCTCCTTCGAGCACTTTGACGAGGGGAAAATCATCGGCGCTTTTGCCCAGACGCTCGCGCACGAGGACCGCAAGCTCATCGAGCAGGGTTACCGTGAGCGCACGCCACTCGACAACGGGCTCGCTCAGCGCGTCGAGCGGATATTGGAGGAGGTCCGGGTCACGGGGCGCGATAACGCCGCAATCCAGGAACAGGCCGCCGTTGCGGTATTCGGCAAGACCGGTCAGCCCATCCAACTCGACGACGCGCAAGCCGCCAGCCTGGAGCGGCTCGATCAGCGAGTAGGCGATCCACTGGCAGAGCTTATGAAACGGCACGAGCCCGTCGCCGGGCGCAGCGGGATGACGGCCGCAATCGCCGAGTGGGACACCGGCAAGGCTGATGCGGCCGGGCCAGATCGCACCGAACGCCTTTAGCAGGGTGCCAAGCACTTCGTTCGCGGAAAGCGGCTGATCGCCCGGCGACCAATGATCGTAGAGTCGGCCGAGACGCGCCGGCACCCCGAATAGTGCGGGGGATCTGACACAGACCTCTCCCAGCCTTCGCAGCAGCAAGGCTCGTCCTTCGAGGCCGACGAGCTCGTTCCCGGCGGCGTGCTGGAACGCCCTCGCGAGGCTCTCCGGAGTGATCAACGCCAGCGCCTCGGCATCGGCGCGCCATGGAGTCGCAGGATCGGCAGAGAAGAGCCCAGTCTGCATGGCGCGAAGGCTCGCCACGGCAAGGCCCTCGGAACGAGACAGGACTTGGCCAGTCTCCACCTCGTGATAGCGCCAGCGCGGTCCCGCTCCGGCATCCAGCAAAACCGAGACAATTGCCAAATCGATCCGCGCCCGTGCGGTTTCGGTTGTGTCGGCACCCCGCGCGATGAGGGCGGCGCGGTCGAATCCGCCGGTCGAAAAGTGTCGCCAGCGGCTATGATAGGGGACAGCGAGATCAGGATAGCGCCGTCGGGTCACGTCGACGACGCGTCGCGCGGCCTCGTCGAGCCGATTCGAGACGAGCCGGAAATATCGGGTCTCGCCGCGCCGAACCGCTTCTGACACGTTCGCGCAACGGGCGCGCACGGCGCCAGCGCTCAACAGCGCAGTCGCCTCACTCGCCGAGGGCACGGCCTTTAGTGCGGCGTAGCTCACCCTGATGCGGTACCTCCGAAGGCGAGAAATATCCGGCAGCTTTTTTCGCCTCGATTTCGACCGCCGCATCGAGCGGTACCAGCCGATCGGGGATCGCCAGCTGCTCCACGACCTCGATCCCCTGAGCCTCGAGTGCATCGCGCTTGACGTTCGACATCGAGACCCAGCGGTCGATCCGGCGGATGCCGAGCCAGTGGAAAACATCCGGCATCAGCTCCTGAAAGCGCATGTCTTGCACACCGGCAACGCACTCGGTGCGGCGAAAATAGCTGTCGACGGTATCGCCGCCCAGTTGTCGCTTGCGGGCGTTGTAGACGAGGAACTTGGTAACTTCACCGAGCGCTCGACCCTCTTTGCGGTTGTAAACAATGATCCCGACCCCGCCCCGCTGTGCGGTCTCGACGCAGACTGCGATCCCGTGAACGAGATAAGGGCGGCACGTGCAGATGTCCGAGCCAAAGACATCCGAACCGTTGCACTCGTCGTGGACACGGCAGGCGATTACCGTGCTCGGCTCCGCGAGACGCTCGACATCACCAAAGAAATATACCGTCGTGCCACCGATCGGCGGTAGCAAGACCTCGAGGTCGGGACGGGTGACCAGCTCGGGAAACATGCCCCCCGTCTCCTCGAACAAGGTACGGCGGAGATCGGGCTCGGAGACCCCGAAACGCGCTGCCACCCCCGGCAGATACCAAACCGGGTCGATCGCCGCCTTGGTGACGCGGATCTCGCCGCTGTCGAGTAGCACCTGCCCGTCGGCCCGCAGCTGGTCCTCGGCCAGAAGCGGACGGAGCTCAGGAGTGGCAAGCCGCGCCGTAGTGATAGCGATTGTTGGACGTACGTCGAGGCCGGCGCGGATATGTTCGGCGAAGACCTCGCCAACGAGATGACCCCAAGGATCAATCGACACGATTTTTTTCGGCTCGGTCCATTGAAGGTGCGGCGCGATCCGTGCCGCCGGCGCGGTGTCGGTCAGATCTGGGCGATGGTTTCGCGCCAGCGCCTGCGTTGCAACTGCAAGTGCGCGATAGATCGCATAAGCGCCGGAATAGGACCCGATCGCATTGCGACGCTGCGGATCTGCGGGGCTCGCGACCACAGGTCCACGTTCGGCCGCAACTGAGGCACCCCAACGGAGCGGAAGCACACTTCGGCCGGCATCTCCCGGATGGGAGGTAAGCCGGATGTGCCGCGGTATCGAGTGCTCCATGCCGCCTTCCGTAACGGAAAGACGTAAACGAACAGCCTAACGGGGAGCGCGACCGGTCGCAACCACGTGTGGTGGGGAGAGATCGATGGCAGATTCCGACAATCCTAAATTCCTGTCAGCGTCAGAGCCGCGGTCTGGTTCAGGACCTGGGTCGAGCCCTCCCAGATCATCCGCAATGCGACAAAAGTGATGATCCCGAGCCCGACCCAAGAGATCCAGAAATGGCGATCGAGCAACCGCGCGATGTAGGTCGAGGCAAAGCCCATCAGCGCGACCGAGAGGACGAGCCCGAATGCCAGCAGCTTGAAATGGTCGCGCGCGATGCCGGCCACAGCGAGCACATTGTCGAGTGACATCGACACATCGGCGAGGACAATCTGAGTTAGGGCTTGGCCCGCGCTCTTCCGCCGAAGGGGGACCCGCTTTTGGCAGCAGCCGTCCGCGGCCGCGATCGCGTGCTCGGCGACCTGCATCTCGCGGAACTCGCGGTACATCTTCCACGACACCCAGAGGAGCAGTACACCGCCAGCCAAAGTCATGCCGATAACTGCGAGCAGCTGCACGGCAAAATAAGCGAGCAGGATCCGCAGTATTGTGGCGGCGGCTATACCCAGGACGATGACGCGGCGGCGGCGCTCGATGGGGAGCCCGGCGGCTGCCATTCCGACGACGATCGCATTGTCGCCGGCCAGCACCACGTCGACGATGACCACGGACAGCAGCGCACCGAATTGATTTACGCCGGTGAGCACCCTCGCCAAATAGGCATCGCCGCGCGCATCGTCGAGGCTCCTGCGAGGCCGAAATTTGCTCCCTTGCCCCGGCTGCGCGCCCTTCCGCGGTGACGGGGGTGGTTGGTAGGCGCGCGGCTCTAACCCGCTACTTGGCGCATCGCGGATGCGAATCGGCGGCACTCGTCGCCTTGGCAACCGCGTAATCGTGAAGCCCCTTTGCGTCGAGGGTGCTCGCGAGTTTCATCACTTCTGAAGCCTGCTGGCAGACTTGCGCCATCGGAAGCGCACCCTGCTTGAGAGAAATCTCATTGGCGAGGCTGGTATTCCAGCGATCAAACTCGCTCTGGGCGTTGCGCGAGCCGGCTCGGCGGAAATGGTCGATCATCGCCTTCTGATAGCGGATGATCGCGTCTTTGTTGCGCGCCCGAAACTCACCGTAAACCGTGTCTTTGCAAGCCGAGCTGATCACCATGAGATTGGTCTGGAACAGTATCGCCTGCTCCGCCTCGACATCAGCCGCCGAATAACATTGCTTGTCGGCAGCGGACGCGCCCTGAAACGACGCGGCGGCGAACAGCGCCGCAACCAAGACAACCTTCCTCATCGCATTCCCCCAAGCCAAATCAACGTCCGCGATACCGCCGCAGCATACCCAGCCATCGACTATTTTCAAGAGCAACCCCACTCATTGTCAGGTCTGGGCGCTGCAAACTGGAAGAAAAAATTGAAGTCCTCTTGGCCTAGTGCCCTGCTGTCGCCCAACCGATGATTGCCCCGCAGTGCGGCTTTTTGAGCCTGACATCGAATACGAACGAAAACTTGACCAAAAATGCTGAGATCTAACGTTCTCAGCGTCAGGGTGGACACTGTGGCATCAATGACACAAGCCCCGATAAAAATCCGCTTGTGCTGCACTGATCTTTCTGTGATCCCGGATCCGGACTAGCCAGCCCCTGCCGCTTCCCAATGATCGTGTTGTTCACAGATTTTGGTTTCGAGGGACCCTATACCGGCCAGGTTAAGGCGGTCCTGTACCGGACAGCCCCCGAGGTTCCGGTTGTCGACCTCTTTGCCGATGCGCCGGCAGGAAGGCCCAAGCCCGCCGCCTATCTTCTCGCTGCCTATGGGGTTTGGTTTCCGCCGGGCACAGTGCTCCTCGCAGTGGTCGATCCGGGTGTGGGTGGACCCCGCGCTCCGGTCATCGTCGAGGCGGAAGGGCGCTGGTATGTCGGTCCGGACAACGGCCTGTTCGAACTTGTCACGCGCCGGGCCGAAACCGCCCGAACTTGGGAGGTTTTTTGGCGCCCCGAGACGCTGTCCGCGAGCTTTCATGGTCGCGACCTCTTTGCACCGGTAGCGGGGTGGCTCGCCCGCGGCGAACGCCCTGCCCATAAGCCGCGCGCCCCCGAAATCGGCCGACATGCTGATTGGCCCGACGAACTGCCGGAAATCGTCTATGTCGACCGGTATGGCAACGCTATGACGGGGCTGCGTGGGAAACTCCTGCCGAACGGCGCGCGGCTCGCGGTATCCGGAAGGGTGCTGATGCGCGCTCGTACCTTTTCCGATGTCCCGCTCGGCGAGGCCTTCTGGTACGAGAACTCGAATGGCCTCGCCGAGATCGCCGTCAACGCCGGCCGGGCAGCAGACGCTCTGCAACTGGTGATCGGCAGCCCTGTCACCGTTCTTCGATGATCGGCGAACGCACCGCTTCCGCCGACTTCAAGGGGGCGGGATCACGACGTTGATACCCGGCGGAACCCTGAGCTGACGCCGTCTCTGCAGCCGGTGAGCAAGCCAAACGGCAACGGCGAACGCGACAAACGCGCCGAGCATGACGAGGCTGAAGGAGCGGACGAGATGACCAAGGACGGCGCGAAAAGCATGGCCGAGAAAATAACCGACGGCGATGAAGGTCGTTGCCCAAAGCCCGGCGGCGAGGAAATTCAGCGACAGAAAGCGCTGCCAGCGAATGGCGCTCAGCCCCATAGCGAAAGAAGAGAGATTCCGCACGCCGTAGATAAAACGGAAGGACAGGATGAAGCCGGTGTTGTACCGCTCCAGCCAGCGCAACGCTCCTTCGACACCATACCGCCATCGTGGGAATCGGTTCAGTATCCCGATCCCGAAATGCCGACCGATCCAGAAATAAAGTTGATCGCCGGCGAAGCTGCCCAGCCAAGCAGCCATGAGCAGCAGAATCGGGTTGAGCAGGCCCTGCGCCGCCGCAAACCCGGAGAACAGAACAATCGTCTCCCCTTCGAGGAAGGTCCAGATGAACGCGATCAGATAGGTATATGTGCCGTATTCAGCGATCAGCTGATCAATGTCCATTCCCAACCGCTTCCCGCCCTGTCTTGGTTCCACGAACGACCGCTCGAGGACGCTGCCCGCAGATCCTTCCACGACACGGCGCGCATGCTAAGTTTTTCTAGAACCCCGGTCGAGCGGGATTCCCGAGCAGCGTTCGATTTCCCGTCGCGCCGGAGATGGCACCGCCGGGGGCAAGAAAGGAGTCAACCCGATGACGGGGTTGTATTTCGAAGAATTTGAAGAAGGGCAGGTATTCGATCATGCGATGAGCCGCACCGTTAGCGAGATGGATAACGTGCTGTTCTGCTCGCTCACGATGAACCCGCAGCCACTTCATCTCGATGAGGAGTTCGCAAAGCGAACGGAGTTTCGCCAGCGCCTGGTAAACAGCCTATTTACGCTCGGCCTGGTGATCGGCATGAGCGTCGGTGACACAACGCTCGGGACCACCATCGCCAATCTCGGGATCAGCGATGTCCGATTTCCGAAACCGGTCTTTCACGGCGACACGTTGCGCGTACGCACGGTGGTGCGAGCCAAGCGGCGCAGCCAATCGCGCCAGAACGCCGGCATCGTCGAGTTCGAGCACCAGGGCATCAACCAGCGCGGCGAAACCGTCGCGGTCTGTCGACGCGCCGGTCTGATGAAATGCCGGCCGACGGGGGGATGAATGCGCTCTCTGCTCTTCGTCCCCGCCGACAGCGAGCGCAAGCTCGACCGCGCCCGGCAATCTCACGCCGATGCCTTGATCCTCGATCTCGAGGATTCGGTGGTGCCGGCGAACCGCGCGGCGGCGCGAAGTCAGGCGCGGGCTTTTCTGAATTCAACTGGATCCGCCGGTTTTCGCCGTTACGTTCGCATCAACCCCTTGGCAAGCGGGGTGGGGCTCGATGATCTCGTCGCGGTCGTGCCCGAAAGGCCCGACGGCATTGTGTTGCCGAAGTGCTTGCGCGAGGATGTGTATACACTCGATCATTACCTATCCGCTTTGGAGGCGACCTCCGCATTGGCCCGCGGAGCGATTCGGGTAATCGCCATCGCGACCGAGACACCCGCGGCAATGTTGGCGCTCGCCAATCATGCTCACGGGGCCTATGTCGGCGTGTCGGCGCGGCTCGAAGGCATCACCTGGGGTGCAGAGGACTTGGCAGCCGCTCTCGGCGGCCATAACCGTCGGGCGGACGGAATTTACGACGACGTTTATCGACTGGCGCGATCGCTTTGCCTGTTAGTGGCCGCGGCGGCCGAGGCCACGCCGATCGACACGATCTATACCGACTTCCGGGACGAGAAGGGGCTCGCCGCCGAGTGCACCGCCGCTCGACGGTCGGGCTTCACCGCCAAGATGGCCATCCATCCGGCACAAATCGCAGTTATCAACGAGGCGTTCTCGGTGACCGAGGAAGAACTTGTCTGGGCGCGCAAGGTTGTGTCAGTCTTCGCGGAAAATCCCGATGCCGGGACGCTTGCTCTCGACGGCAAGATGATCGACCGGCCACACCTGACCTTGGCACGCCGTCTTCTCGGTCTCGGCGCAGCGTAGGCCTCAGCGGAGGCCTCTTTCAAGAAACCGTTCGGCGAGCCGCGCGAAAAAGCTGACGCCGATCGTGAGGGCTTCGTCGTTGAAGTCGTAACACGCATTGTGGAGGAAGCAACCGTCCTCGCCTGGGCCATTGCCGAGCCACAGCATGGCTCCAGGCCGAGCGTTCAGCATGAACGAGAAGTCTTCGCCGCCCATCGACGGAACGATGTCGCGGATGACCCGGTCCGCACCGCAGATCTCGGCTGCGACCTCGGCGGCGAATTCGGTCTCCGCCGCATGATTGACCGTAGGCGGGTAGTTGCGGCGGTAGTCCGCCTCGGCGCTGGCCCCGTGTAATGCCGCCACACCTCGGGCGATCTCGCCCACTCGCCGCTCGATCAGGGCGCGAACTTCCGGGCGAAAGCTGCGCGACGTGCCGCCGATGTGCAATTCATCCGGGATCACATTGTAGGCCGAGCCGCCTCGCATAAAGCCGACGCTGACGACCGCGGAGTCGAGCGGGTCGATATTGCGGCTGCCGATCGTCTGCAGCGCCAACACGATTTGCGCGCCGATCACAAAGGGGTCGGTGCCGAGATGCGGATGCGCCGCGTGCGTACCGCGGCCCTTGACGCGGATATCCCACCGATCGGAGGCGGCGAGCAGCGGACCCGGTTTTGCTGCGATCTGACCGACACCGATGCCGGGCTTGTTGTGGATCGCGAAGACCGCATCGCACGGAAACTTGTCGAACAGCCCTTCTTCGACCATCACTCGGCCACCTCCGCCGCCCTCTTCGGCCGGCTGAAAGATCAGGTGCACGGTGCCTTCGAAATTTCGGGTCGCAGCGAGATACTTGGCGGCGCCGAGCTGCATCGTCGTGTGTCCGTCGTGGCCGCAGGCGTGCATCCTGCCGTCGTGGGTCGAGCGGTAGCCGAAATCGTTCATCTCCTGGATCGGGAGCGCGTCCATATCGGCACGCAATCCGATAGCGGCCGGCGTGCTGCCGCGCTGGATCGTGCCGATCACCCCGGTCCCGGCGAGCCCGC
>DASQCY010000003.1:0-14747 GCA_035634495.1 Allostellaceae bacterium | reverse complement strand
TTCCACGAGCTCGGCATCGCCGCTTGAGGATCGACAAAGTTTTTGTCGGGTTTCGCCCCGAAGCGCCTAAGGGCCCTTCCGGAAATTATCGAAGCGACTTTTGATAGAGTTAGATATGCGTTTACAATCTAACAATACCATATTGCGGTGGTGATCGATATCGAACCCATCAGAGACGGGGTTTCGGCGGCGGCCTCGTTTCTCGATGAGCGAGGCCGTCGTCTGGTCGCGGCGGCCGAGGCGTTCGCCGCGGGCTACGGTGGGATTGCAGCGGTTGCGATGGCAACGGGGATCGCACCGAGCACGATCGGACGGGCTCTGAAGAAATTGGCGTGGGACGAACCCTCGCAACGGATCAGGTGGTCGGAAGCCGGACGCAAACCGACGATTTCCAAGGACCCCACGCTGCTCCACGATCTCGAGGCCTGGTTGAGCCGACGACGCGGGGTGATCCCGAATCGTCCATTACACGGCATTGGCCGAAAAGCAGCCGGTGATCTTCGTCGACGCCAAAAAAGGAATTGGTCGGCGATTTCCGCAACAACGGGCGCGAATATCGCCCCAAGGCAACCCAGAAGAGGTCCGTGTCCATGACTTCCTGATCAAGTAGTCCGGCCGCGCGGTGCCTTACGGGATCTACGACCTCGCCGCCAATTCCGGTTGGGTGAGAGTCGGCTTTGACAATGATACGGCCGCGTTCGCCGTTAATAGCATCCGCCAGTGGTGGCTCACCGTCGGGCGGTTGCGCTATCGCGAGGCGAACCGATTGTTGATCACTGCCAAGCCCGCCCCGGCGAAGGCCGGGGGCGGCGGCCGCAACGGCTCGCGGGTGCGGCTGTGGAAACGCGAATTGCAGAAGCTGGCCAACGAACTCGTCCTCGACTCGTGGTCCGGCCACCTGCCGCCCGGAACCAGCAAGTGGAACAAAATCGAGCACCGCCTCTTCTTCTCCTTCGTCAGTCAGAACTGGCGCGCGCCAAGCCACTCGTCAGCTATCGCGTGATCATCGAGCTGTCTCGGCCACTACCAGCAAAACCGGCCTCACCGTGCGCTGCGTGCAGATTCCAACCGAAGGCGGCCGTCTTTTCCGATTTCAAAGCGGCCACTGTTCCGATTTGAAGCCGGCCACCTCCCCGCGGGGTGAGGGAGGCTGCAGCTTCTGATGGAGCGGGCGACGTCGCTCGCGGGTCAGCATCGACCACGCCTCTACTCCCCTGACCGATTGGAGGGGGAGCAGATGCCAGCACAGAGGCTGACCATGCGACGCGTACGCGAGCTATTGCGATTGCACTATGGAATGGGGGTGAGCGCGCGGGCGATTGCACGCGAGCTCGGGGTGAGCCGCAGCGCGGTCCAGGACTACCTGGCGCGGGCGACGGCGGCGGGCCTGACTTGGCCGTTGGCGGACGATCTCACCGACGGGGTGCTCGAGGAGCGGCTGTTCGCGGCGAGCGGCGCCAAGCCGGGGGTGCGCCGGCGGGCGGAGCCGGACTGGGCCGCACTGGTGCGCGAGATGAAGCGACCCGGGGTCAATCTGACGGTGCTGTGGGAGGAGTACGGCGCCGCGCATCCCGGCGGCTACAGTTACAGCCGCTTTTGCGAGCTCTACCGCGATTTTGAGCGTCGGTTATCGCCGACCATGCGGCAGCATCACGTGGCCGGCGACAAGGTGTTTGTCGACTATTCCGGCAAGACGATAGCGATCGTCGAGCGCGAGACGGGCGAGGTGCGCCCGGCGCAGCTGTTTATCGCCGTGCTCGGCGCCTCGAATTACACCTATGCCGCGGTGAGCTGGACGCAGGCGCTGCCCGATTGGATCAGCGCGCATGTTCAGATGTTCGCGTTTTTCCAGGGCTGCCCCCGGCTCGTCGTACCCGACAATCTCAAGTCGGGGGTTCACAAGCCGTCATTCTACGATCCGGAGATCAACCGCAGCTACGCCCGGATGGCGACGCATTACCGGGTCGGCATCCTGCCGGCCAGGCCGCTTCTATTCGGTGCCGCACACCCTGATCCGCGAACAGGTCGAGGTCTGCATCACCGCGCGCACCATCGAGGTCTTCCATCGCGGCAAGCGTGTCGCCGCGCATCTGCGCCGCTATGGCGGCCGGCTCCATGGCACGGATCCCGAGCACATGCCCAGTGCCCATCGCCGCTATGCCGAGTGGACGCCCGAACGCTTCCAGCGCTGGGGACAGAGCATCGGCCCCGGCACCGAAGGGCTGATCATCGCCATCCTCGCTCACCGGCCGCACCCCGAACAGGGTTTCCGTACCTGCCTGGGGGTCATGCGGTTGTTGCGCGGCCTTGATCCGGCCCGCGCCGAGCGGGTCGCCGCGCGTGCCGTCGAGATTGGTGCGCTCAACTACAAGAGCATCGCCTCGATTCTCGCCCACAACCTCGACCGCCGTCCCAGTGCGCCGACCGCCGAAGAGGCGGTGATCGTGCACGCCAACGTCCGCGGCCCGCGCTACTTCCATTGAGGAGTTCCCGATGCTCGACCATCCCACCCTTGATCTGTTGCACGAGCTCGGCCTGCAGGGCATGGCGCACGGCTTCCGCGAGCTCGCCCAAAATCCCGAGGCAGGCAATCTCCAACACGGCGAATGGCTCGCCATCCTGCTCGAACACGAGGCCACCTTGCGGCGCCAGAAGCGCTTTGAGGCGCGCGCCAGAACTGCCAGGCTGCGCCACGCCGCCCAGTGTCGAAGACATCGACTATCATGCTCAGCGCGGGCTCGATCGCGTGCTGTTACTCAAGCTTTGCGGCTGCGATTGGGTCCGCCAACACCGCAATCTGCTGGTGACCGGGCCGACCGGCACCGGCAAGAGCTGGATCGCCTGTGCGCTGGGGCACAAGGCCTGCCGCGAGAACCTCTCGGTGCTCTATCAGCGCGTCCCGCGGCTGATGGCGGCACTCGCTCTCGCCCGCGGCGACGGCCGCTATGCCAAGCTGTTGCGCTCGCTGGCCCGGGTCAATCTGCTGATCCTCGACGATTGGGGACCCGAGCCGCTCGCCCCCGAGCAGCGCCGCGATCTGCTGGAGATCGTCGAGGACCGCTATGACAGCGGCTCCTTGTTGATCACCAGCCAGCTGCCGATCGCGCGCTGGTACGAGCTGATCGGCGATCCCACGCTGGCCGACGCCATCCTCGATCGCGTCGTCCACAACGCCTACCGCATCGAGCTCAGCGGCGACAGCCTGCGCAAGCGGCGCGCGGCCGAGATCGCCGGCTGAGCCCGACGGCAAATTCCGTTACGTGACGAAATACAAGGGAGAACAACCATGCCACGCGGTCGCAAACCAACCGGCAATCGGCCGCTGACCGCAGCCCAGCGTCAGGCCCGCTATCGTCAACGGCAAAGCGATAACGGCGCGGCGTCAGCGCCGCGCCCGGCGCGGCCAATGCGCCAAGTCAGCCGGCCGCAGCAATGGCATGCCCCCACGGGTCAAGCCCGTGGGCTGAAGGCCCACGGCGCCCGCACTGCTCAGGCTCCAGGCTGAGTATGCTGCTTGGTTCGATGCGCTGCCCGAGGCCTTGCGCGATGGCGCCACCGGCGAGGCGTTGCAGACCATTGTCGATCTCGATCTCGACGAACTGGCCAGCATCGAACCGCCGCGCGGCTTTGGGCGAGACTGACAGTGGGTCGCGACACCTGGACCACGGCTCGCCCACGGGAGCCACAGGTCCCCCCGCGCCGTCGCTCGCCGCGCACTGGAAGGCGCTCGCTCTGGGTGCGGGTCCCCCCCTGTGGACTCCGTGGACGACCCGCTCCGCTGGTGCCACTTCACCGGTGCTATCGACGGAGCTGAGCCCAAAACCCGCTCTTGCTTGACTGGAACACAACTCTTGTGAGATCACCCCCAATGACCCGTCGGGTGACGCCACCCCGGCCGCCTTCAAATCGGAACGGCGGTCGGCTTCAAATCGGAATGGTGGCCGCTTTCAAATCGGAATACCCGGCCGGCTTCATCGGAATCTGCACGCTGCGAACTCGACACCCCCAATACCCCGAGGCATTGTCATATCCGACGCCGAGATGGCCGCCATCAACATCAACCGCGCCGAGTTCCACGGTGAATGGAACTATACCATCTCACCAGATGCTCATCCCCCAAATCGCGCGTTTATCAGGGGCGAGGCCCTTTCGCGGCGGTCGCGAAAGTCTAGCCAAACATAATTGAAATTTCCCGCTTAAGCCGTCTGGGTGAGCTTGTTGGTCGGGTAGCCGAGGATAGTGGTATCCGGCCGGTGTCCTGATCGAAGTAGACAAAGGCAGCTCCCGCAATGCGATACCGGCCCTTCCAACCGATCGCGAACGTGGTACCGGTTTCCTCGATGTGAATCAGTTGGCTTTCACCGTCTCAAGCCAACCTTGCGGCGAGCCGATCAGCGGGGTCGAGCAGCCAGGCATCGCCGGTTTCGGTGGAGAACAGGACCAGCTGACCGAAGGTGACGATGTGGCCGTTATGTGGGGCGGCCCGGCGCTGAATATAGGGCACCTCATCGGCGAGACGAAAACTTTTGCCTTCACGATCCGCTTGCCCGGTCCAAGCTTGATGGCTTGTGGTGCCCGACCGGGCCTCGTGGAGAGGACCAAGGAATTGTTCACCGAGCTGTTTGGGGACCTGCTCGCGTTCGTCTACCACTGCTTCGACCGCATTGTCATTTACGGCTACCTCAGCGGGCTGTCCCGGCCCGAGCAGTTGGTACATTTCTTCCATCAGATCGTCGGCGTCCGGGTCAATGAGGAGATCCTGAACCAGCCTACCGCCGTCTAAGGGGAAATCGGGTGAGTATGCGCCTTGAGGCTTTCAGCGCGAATGCGGCCGACAATGGCAGCGAGGCCAGCGCCAACAGCGAGGGGTGCCAAAACTATGTGCGTGAGCTCGCCGATTGTTCGGGAAACCAAGAGTACCAGCGAAAGCACCGTCAGCGTTGTTCCTTCCCACGGCAATAGACGGTGGCGGACGCCTTTGCACGCGAGCCAGGCTATTGCAGGAGCGACAAGCATTAGGTCGTAATCAAGAATAAACGGGGTCGCAAGCGGTGTAGCGAGCAACAGAGCGCCATTTTTCATATCGGCGTCTGTCGGGCGCCCCCAAGCCCATGCCACCGTCGCTACTCCGACGACGCCGACGAGTGCCTGCGCACTGTAGGCGAGGATCAGCGGACCGCCCGCAAGACGTACCGCAGCGAAGATGGATTGCATTTTGTAATACGGAACCAAGCCGTTATCGAGCATCTCGCGGGAAAGCGGCAAGCTCGCAAGGAAATCGGACCAAATCCCCCCGCCGAAGAGGATGAACGTCGTTGCTACGAGCCCAAGACCGGTCAGCGCCGCCGCGATAACCGTCCGCCACTGGCTCCCGGCAATGAGTGCCACAGGCACGAGTACCCCAAGCTGCGGCTTGAAGCTGAGAAGGCCAATCAAGATTCCCGCTGCGACGGGCCGCCGAGGCAGCAGCAGCAATGCCCAGCCGAGAAGACCTGTGGTGAAGAAGGCGTTCTGGCCATGTTCGATGGTGAGGAGTACCCCTGGAAAGGCTAGTCCGGCCCACAACGTCAGCGGCTGCGGCAGAATACGCCACAACACCGTCAGATAGAGGACGACCCCCAAGCCGAGCCAGATGGCCAGCGACCATAGATAGGAGAAAAGCGCCAGCGGATAGACGAGCAGGAGCCCGATCGGCGGGTATTGCCAAGCATAGAACGCGGCGTTCTCACTCGGCACCACCGACTGTTCCCATGCTGCCAGCGCCTCGGGCACGTAAATCGCGCGCTCGTGACCATTGTGGAGCATAGCCGACACGGTCCAGAAGCTAACGAAATCCGTGCCGAGCGGCCGGCCCGCGGGATCGGTAATCCCGTGCCCCATCAGCATCCACACGATCATCGCTGCAGAGGCGGCATTCAGTATCGTTGCGTAGCCGAAGAGGCGACCCCGCGTGAGCCACTGGGCGTCTCTTAGGAAGGCGAGAATTCGTACCGACAGATCGCTCGCAGTCGTCAACACGGCGATTCTAGATAGCCGACGATTGCGGGACAGGAACAGCATTTGACTCGTATATGGGTGGGCGCTGCGGCCCCAGTTGTTGCTTGGAGCGCTACCACATTATGATGGTTATTCTTTCTTAGCACAAAAAGCCGCCCTGATAGGCTTCCTGGGTGAGAGAAGGCGAGCGCGAGAAAGAAGAAGTTACTGACCAGCTCGCGATAATCTGAATGATTCGGATTGTCATGTTGAAACGCCTGGCGGGCGATCCAAGGGAATAGGGCCCGATCAGAGAGATGGCTTCATAATTCTCGAATCGCGCAAGATGCCTTCATGCGAGAGCAGCCGATTGCCGAGCCCGCCGCAGGATCACGCCAAAGAGCGCGATCACCGCGAGAAGACTAGCGGGCGTTCCGCCAAAAGTGGGCCCGCCTGCATCATCCCCGAGCGTCACCAAAACAGCGAGCGGCGCGCCGAATAATATTATCCACATCGCTTTGTCACCACGCAGCAAGCCGCAGCGCAACTGGTCGGTTGCGAGAAAAGCAGCTGGAACCACGATTGCAGCCATATCGTAGGCGAAGGCGTAGGGCGTGGCAATGAGCGCTGCCGCCGACAGTGTTGCAGCTTTCAGTGGGTACCTGACCCGAGACTGCCAGACGATCCAAACAATTAGGGCGGTGGCGAAAGTGGTTAATCCTTGAACCAGCCAAGCCGTCTTGGCGCTACCATGCAGGCTGCGGATCAACCCGTACACGGTTTGGAGATATCCCCAGTTGCTGTCGAGGCTGTCTCCAAGGTTTAGTTTGCTCTGGGCGACAAACCCGTTTGGGAAGGCAGCCCACGCGTCAGAACCGAACAAGGCGATAGAGATGCCGGCCAGCAATGCCGCCGCAATCACGGCGCTAGCGACGGCGCGCCATTCTCGGAAAGCGAGAAGGGCTACGGGTATCAATATTCCGAATTGCGGCTTGTAGGTTAGGCAACCGATGATTATGCCGGACATTATTGGCCTCTCCTCAAGGAAGAAAAGCGACGCACCAAGCAGCGAGGCTGTTAGGAACCCGTTTTGTCCGGCGAGGAAATTCCAGGCGGTAAATGGCGACGCCAGTACCAAGGCGATCGCCGGCGGCCGCCGCACAATGAGATAAACGACAGCGAGGCAGCCGAGCAGCGTCGCCACATCCCAGGTCAGGAACGCGTAAGGGTAAGGAAGCGCCGAAAGGGGCGCCAGGATCAGGAAGAAGGTGGGTGGGTAAGGCCAATTCGGGTAGAAGTAATCCCCGGACCCCAGCAATGCCTTTTGGATCCTGACGAATTCGTCTGAATTGTAGAGTTGGGCGGCCTCCGCATTCAGCGCATGCCATCCGGCTACCCATGCATCGGTGAAATCGCCATAAAGGGGCGCCCCCGAGCGATCGACGATCCAGGCCCTGGCCAAATAAAAATGTATGAGAGTCGCCGCGTAGATTAACGCAAGGGCGCAGCCGTAGAGCTGCAACCGCGAGGCCGTAAAAATGCTGAAGGATCCCCGAACGGAGGTACCCAGACTCCCCGCGGCCTCACTCATGATGTAGCAATTTGGCGCTGTAGCGCCGCTCGCTCACGCAATGACGCAGAATTACTTTTCCCTGATACCAGAGTGAACCAGGCGGCTGGTAATCGTTGTTTGCCGGTGTCACCTTAGCGCGACCTGCGCGCTGACTAACTCCTCCAGTTCGTCTTCTCTGCCGATGGCCATACGACACCTCGGCGCGACCCTGTCTTATTCTTATTCAGCAGTTTGTCGGGAGGAGCGACGCTCGATGGCGCAACAAGAGCCATCGAGCGTCGACCGACGAACCTTACAGGTGGCTCGCGACGTTAGAAAAGGTATTGGTCAGGTTGGTGCCGACAAGGGCCATCATGCTGATGGCGGCGATTGCGATAAGCGCGGCAATCAGCCCATATTCGATTGCCGTAACACCTGCCTCGTCCCGGATCAGCTTCGTGATATACGCGCGCATTAGTTTCTCCTAGCGGTTCAAACCCGCACAGGCTGCAGCGAAAAATTTTAAAAACCCTTAAGATGTAAAGAAGCGGCACGCGAATTCCTCAAATCCAAAAGAGTAACCAAGATTCCACGACATAGGGCTAATGAAAACTGAAAGAGTCGCGACAACCGTACAAGCAAATCTTTTTGGACAAGGGCGGCCATTGCTGGCCTTCACCCGACAGGGCTTACGCCGCGGTGGCCGTGTGGCGCGATAAAACCCGCGATCGGCCGCGAGGTCGCCCGCTTGAATGGACCGCTTATGGGCTCCGGCGGTGCCTCAACCCAGCAGCGCCCGCGCGATCACCTCCCACTCCTCCTGCAACGGTGCGGTCGAGAGCGGGCGGCCGGCACGGCGATACCAGCCGCCGGCATTCGACAGATCGCCTTCGACGCGGTGCAGGTAGCCGTGCGTCCAGGCGCCTTCCGCGTCGGCCTGCTTCTGCACGCACTGATGCGCAAGGTGCCAATCTCCCTTGGCCTCCCACCATAACGCCTGCGCCGCCATGCTGAGGCCCTCGGGTGGGGCGTCGTCGGCAAGCGAGCTTTTGTAAGTCTCGAAATCCATCTCTTCTTCTCCTCTTCGGAACGCCTATCAGGAATATCCGACATTCCCCGGATTCCCGAAGGTGTTGACGCCATGATCGGGCCCTTGAGCTTTCTTAGCAACGACAATCGCGCACCGCGTGCACAGTAGACGGTCCGAACGGGCGGTCGACCGGGCTGAGGCGCTAGAACCGGCTGTTCCTGCCTTGATTAAGTCGCACCACTGCCGTCTCCGCCTGTCGCATTCGATCCCATTTCCCGGTTACGCTGGCGCGGGCGGTGCCCGCAGCCGGGCGATCAGCGACAGGATTTCCTGGAACATCTGAGGCGACACTGCGACCTCGGCCATTTGGAAAGTGACGTAGCGGCCATGGCTGACGACCTTGGCACCGATCTTGATCAGCTTGTCGCGCAGGCTGGCTAGTGACCACGGCTCCGCCGCCTTGGGCATCGCCAGCGTTCGCATGAAATTACCGAGGTTGTAAGCAAGCACATGAAGCTGAAGGCGGACGGCACTGGCCGCGAAGGAACGGCATGACAGCCGAGTCCATTTGATCGCGCCCTTGCCCTCTTTGATCCATTGCTCCGCCGTGCCGCGCTGGTTTCTGGCTGGCAGAGGCGGCACACCCGGTGATCGCCCGGTCGCCGACCACCCAGCGCATCGCTGGGTCGCGGCACAGCCGGTGGGCATCGTTCACATCCTCGTAACCCGCCAGGCGTCCGAACACCGACCGGCGCAGTAAGCCGGCCAGGCGATGGCGGCCGTTCCGGCCGGTGCGTGTGTCGGAGAGCACATCGGCACCCGTGTCGGTCAGGCTCAGCGCGTCATCCAGCTCGCGATAGGGCAGCAACCCGGCATCGGAGGTGATCGCGGAACCGCGAAATTGCAGCACCAGAGACCGATCGAAATCGAGCTTCAGCGCACCCCTACCCGCTTCACTCGTCGGGTCCGCCATCGCCGCCCCGCTTGGTTCCCCACAAGCTACTGCATTCTAACCCATAATCGTCGCGAGTGCGCTCAAAATGCCCGCATCATCGAGGGAATGCGGGAATATACAACAGGATCAGGCGAGCAGGCGATCGAGGTTGTCGCGTAGGCGATAGTAGCTACCAACCGCGGGCAAAAACCAAGGATTCCCGGAATAGAGAGGATGGTCGGGAAATTCCTCGGTATCGAAGCTGCAAGCGTAATTTGCGAGGCGGGCGATCTTGCGGGCGGTCTGATAGCCGAGATAGGTCATCATCGCCACCCCGCTGCCGTTGCAGCCGAGACAATAATGCAGGTCGTCCCGCCGCCCCATATGTGGCAATGCATCGAGGGTGAAGGCGACATTGCCAGTCCAGGCATGGGTGACCTTGATGCCGCACAGCTGCGGGAAGCGATCAATCATATACCGGTGGAGGATCGGCGCGCTGATCGTCGCGTCGACCCGGGTGAAACGCGCGCGTCCACCGAACACCATGCGCCTGTTGTCCGGCGACAAGCGGTAGTAGCACAGCACGCGCCGCGTATCGGACAAGGTCCTGGCCTTGGGGATCAGTGATCGCGCGAGATCCGGCGGCAATTCTTCGGTGGCGATAATGTGGCTGGCGATCGGCACCACCCGGCGTCTGAGCGCAGGTGTCAGGCTGCCGGTGTAGCCGTTGGTGGCGATCACAACATCACCGGCCGAGAGCGCCCCGCGGGCCGTTTCGACCCGCCAGCCGCTGCCCTCCCGGCCGATCCGGGTAACCGCAGCTTTGGCGCAAACTCCAACGCCGCGTCGGCGGCACGCGTCGAGCAGACCCTTATAGTAGAGCGCCGGGTGCAACTTGCCCGACCGCTCCACGACCATGCCACCGAAATAATAGTCGCTGGCGATCTCCTCCTGCTGCCGCTCGCGCGGCAGCATGTAAGCGCCCGACTGCGCCGCCGAATTGACTATAGCGAGCCGGCCCGATTGCCGGTCGTAATGCTTTCTCGTCCAGGCGCCGACAAAGCGGCCGGACTTTTCCCAAAAACAGGCGATCTTTTCCTCGTCGATTAGCCTATCGATCAGCGCGAAGGCATCAGAGGCGTCGGACAGTAACCGTTCGACCCGGTCGGCATCGACCTCGATGGTCTTGCCTGTAAAACTCTTTCCGACATTGACACCGCCGCTGACCGCGCCGCCGTTTCTGGTGCTGGCGCCAAAGCCTAGTTCGTTCGCCTCGAGAACGACGGCATCGATGCTGTGCTTGGCCAGTTCGAGCGCAGCCGACAAACCCGCATACCCGCCGCCGACGATCGCCACGCGCGCCTCACGCGGCACGTCGATCAACTCACCGGCGGACGGCGTGTAAGCCTCCCACCAATAAGGGGTGGGCTTGAAATCCTTGTGGAAAATATCGGAGTGCATCGACCATTGCTCCTCGGATCCTGGCAAGGCGGTTGCCGCCGTCACCGGCTCCCGACTAAGTTAGTAAAGTTCGACAATGACCGCGACCCGAGGAGTGAAGAAGCTATGGCGACGCAAGCCGCACAGCACAAGAATGGCCGTCAAGAAGCGGCCCATCTTTACGACGAGCTCGAAGAACGTCTCCTCGCGCGCGACCAGGAAGGCGGCAGTCGCATTTACTACGAATTGCTGCGCCGCAGCCGGCCGCTGCCCGAGATCATGGCCGAAGCGGTGCGCATTCATGCACCTTACACGCATGTGCCATACCATCAGCGCATCGATGACGGTTTTCCGAACTTCGTCAACAACGATCATTGCCTCTTGAGCTCGCGAGCGGCGATCAATCTGCAGAAGATGCTACCGGAGAAGCTTGCCGGGCTGCCTCTGGCGCAGACGATCTGGTACATCCCGTCGGGGCTCGACATCTGGAACCAGAAGATCCTTAAAGCCCCGGGTCACTATGCGACACGCGGCTACAAGATGCCGAATGCGACCCCGCCGGCGCCGGTCGTCTACTGGCCCGATCAGGAACCGCTCAGAGAATCGGGCCCGCTAAACGAGCGTCTCAACAACTGGCTAACCCTGGTCGAGCGCGGCCAAGTCATCGACGCCTACCGCACGTTTCTCGGCCTGATGGAGGATGCGGAGCACCGTAAGGAAGTCCTAGCGCAGCTCGTCTTTGCCGGCATGATCGATGTCCAGGATCGAATGCTCTTCAACCGCTCCTACACGACCGGACACAAGGCTTACCGCGCGCGCTCGGTTGTCGAAATCGGCAATGCGGTCGGCTGGGACAGCGCCCATGACGTCATTTATGCAGGTGCGCTCGACATCGCCGTCGGGCCGCGCTGGCATTCGGTCTATGAGATGGCCTGCAACGTCGTCACGATCTTCATCGAAGGCAAAGAGGTTCATGCCGTTCCGCAAAGCGGCACGACCGAACGGGAGCGCGCACTGTTGTCGAATACCGGGACTTTAAACGAGATCGAGACGGAGGAGTTGATCGACGCCCTGATCGGGCAGCACGAGCCCGCCTATATCGAGAAGATCAGCTCCTTGCTGTTGGCCGGGAAATCGCCGCGCCGGATCATCGACGCGATCCAGCTGGCCGGCGCTCGGGTCGTGCTGGAGACCGAGGGCCCGAACAACTTCTCGATGCCACAGCACACTTACGAATACTGCAACACGCTCGGCTGGTTCTACGACAATTTCGCGCACCCGCAGCGGCTCAAATTGCTCTACGTGGCGGGGTCGATGGTCAACCAGGCGGCGTGGAACCAGAGAGACAGCGGCTGGCTCAAATCGGACCCGATCAATGCGCCGAGTGGCGCCGACCGGATGAGCGGAAGCCAAATTATCGAACGCCTTGAGGCGGCGCTCGCGGCACTCGACCCGCCCGCCGCGGTGGCCTGGACTAGAGCCTATCTCGACAGCGGCGAGGATCGCTCGATGCTGGTGCAGCGGCTTGCGCTGATGGCGGCGCGGCTCGGCAACGATCCGCACAACCAGGAGATCCCGCAATGCCTCTTGGAGGATTACGTCAAGAACCGGTGCCGCGACCGCGAGCGGCTGCTGCTCGCGAGCGCGCACATCTCGGCCGCCCATCGGAAGTACGGCGACACCTTCGAGGCGAGCCGGCGATTCGGTGAGGCGATGGATTTGGTCGAGCTGCAGTAACCGCGGGCAGGCGGCCAAAATCTCTTCCGCTAGGGTCGCTCTCCCCGGCCTCCGACGCGTGGTATAAGCGGGCGATCGCTAGGGGAGGCCTCGCTTGCCCATCGTCTTTATCCTGAACGGCCCCAATCTGAACCTGCTGGGGGTCCGCGAGCCATCGATATATGGCCATGACACGCTCGGCGACATCGAGGAGCGCTGCACCGCGCGGGCCGCTGCACTCGGCCTCGAGATCGATTTCCGGCAGACCAATCACGAAGGGCAGCTTGTCGACTGGATCCAGGAGGCGCGCGAATCGGCGGACGGTATCATTCTGAATGCGGGTGCGTTGACGCATACCTCGGTCGCGCTGCTCGACGCGCTCTCTGCGGCCGAGCTGCCGGTCATCGAGGTGCACCTCTCAAACATCTTTCGGCGCGAGACCTTTCGCCATCATTCCTATGTCAGCCTCGCGGCGAATGGGGTGATCTGCGGGTTCGGAGCGCAAGGTTACGAGCTCGCGCTCGACGCGATCGCCAGCCTGATCGAAGGCGAATCGGACGAGGCAGCTTTATGAAGATTGGCGGGCGCAGCCCGCCGTTTCCCGACGCCGAGCTGATCCGCGCGCTGGCCGCCTTGTTGACCGAGACCGGTTTGACGGAGATCGAGTATGCCGTCGGCGATCGCCGCATCCGCGTCGCCCGCGCTGCGGGAGGGACCGCCCCGCTTGGCGGCTCCTCCGTCCCCTCGGCCGCCGCCGGATCGATCGAACACCCGGGCGCGGTCAGGGCGCCGATCGTTGGTACCGCCTATCTCGCCCCGCAGCCGGGAGCCCCGCCCTTTGTGCGGCTCGGCGACATCATCGCCGAGGGCCAACCGCTATTGATCATCGAGGCAATGAAGGTCATGAACCAGATTCGCGCCCACCGGCCAGGCCGCGTCGCGCAGATCCTGGTCGCGGATGCCCAGCCGGTCGAATACGGCGCCGTCCTGATGCTGATCGAGTGATGCTGCGCCATCCGCCTCCGGTTCGGCGGACAGGGCAAGAAGGTTCCGATGTTTGAGAAGGTACTGATCGCCAATCGCGGGGAAATCGCGCTCAGGATTCACCGCGCCTGCCGAGAGATGGGGATCAAGACGGTCGCCGTCCATTCGACCGCCGACGCCGCCGCGATGCATGTCCGGCTCGCCGATGAGACCGTCTGCATCGGACCGCCGGCCGCGCGCGACAGCTATCTGAACGTGGCGGCGATCCTCTCCGCGGCGGCGATCACCGGCGCCGACGCGATCCATCCCGGGCTCGGCTTTCTAGCGGAAGACTCCGATTTTGCCGCCGCGGTCGAGGAGCACGGTTTCACCTTTATCGGCCCGTCGGCCGAGCACATTCGGCTGATGGGCAACAAGGTAGCGGCCAAGGATGCCATCCGAAAGCTCGGGATTCCGACGGTTCCGGGCTCGCCGGGCGGCGTGCGGGAATTCGCGGCGGCCGAAGCCGCAGCCGCTGCAATCGGCTATCCAATCCTGATCAAGGCTGCTGCCGGCGGTGGGGGCCGCGGCATGAAGATCGCTCATGACCAGAGCGAGCTCGCCCACATGCTGCCGATCGCGCAACACGAGGCGGCATCGTTCTTCGGTTGCGACGAGGTCTATCTCGAACGTCACCTCGAGCGGCCTCGCCACATCGAGATCCAGATCGTCGGTGACGGCCGGGGCGGAATCGTTCATCTCGGCGAGCGCGACTGCTCGCTCCAGCGCTCGCATCAAAAGGTACTCGAAGAGTCGCCCTCTCCCGCGCTCAACCAGGAACAACGCGATC
This sequence comes from Allostellaceae bacterium, assembly GCA_035634495.1. Classification (GTDB taxonomy): domain Bacteria; phylum Pseudomonadota; class Alphaproteobacteria; order ATCC43930; family CGMCC-115725; genus AP-15. The sequence goes on along the minus strand of DASQCY010000003.1, from coordinate 286 downwards.
AGCTCGGCGCCCTCGCCGTCGCGGCATTGCGCGAGCTCGGCTACAAGGGTGTCGGTACCCTCGAATTCCTCTATCAGGACGGTGAATTCTTTTTCATCGAGATGAATACGCGCCTGCAAGTCGAGCACCCGGTCACCGAGATGGTCAGCGGCCTCGACATCGTCCGCGAGCAGCTCCGCATCGCCGCGGGCGCCCCGCTCGGCTATCGCCAAGCCGACATCAAGCTGTGCGGCCACGCGATCGAATGCCGCATCAACGCCGAGAGCCCTGACACCTTCGCGCCGTC
>DASQCY010000002.1:0-3687 GCA_035634495.1 Allostellaceae bacterium | reverse complement strand
GACGGTCTTTGTCCTCGCGGTCTTTGTCGGGTATCACGTGGTGTGGCGGGTGACCCCGGCATTGCACTCGCCGCTGATGAGTGTGACCAACGCCATCTCGAGCGTGATCATCGTCGGCGCGCTGATCGCGGCCGGCCCGCTCGGCATCAGCTTTGCGAAAATCATGGGGTTCGTCGCGGTAACCCTTGCCGCGGTCAATATTTTCGGTGGCTTCATCGTCACCCAACGCATGCTCCAAATGTTCCAGAAAAAGCGCTAGCGGGGCGGCGGTGAGCGACGGCCTGTCCGCCCTGTTTTATCTGATCGCTTCGATCTGCTTCATCATGGCCCTGCGCGGCCTCTCCTCCCCGGAAACCGCGCGGGCCGGCAACATCTATGGGATTGCCGGCATGGTCATCGCGGTGGTCACAACCCTGGTGACCCCGCATGTCGTGAGCTTTTGGCTGATCATCGCCGGCATTCTGATCGGTGGCGCGATCGGCACTTATATTGCGCTGCGCATTCAGATGACGGCATTGCCGCAGCTGGTCGCGGCGTTTCACAGCCTCGTCGGCCTTGCCGCTGTTTGCGTCGCCGCGGCCGCCTTCACCTTTCCTGAAGCCTATGGGATCGGCGTGCGCGGTTCGATCCACCGCAGCAGCCTCGTCGAGATGGCAATCGGCATGGCGATCGGTGCCATCACCTTCACCGGCTCGGTCGTCGCCTTCGGGAAATTGCAGGGTCTGGTTACCGGCCGGCCCCTCGTCTTCACCGGCCAGCACCTGTTGAACGCGGGGCTCGGGGCATTGCTGGTGCTATTGGTCATCCTATTCGTCTCGACCGAGACGGCGGTCACGTTCTGGCTGACCCTGCTGGGTTCGCTGGCCCTCGGTTTCTTGTTGATCGTGCCGATCGGCGGGGCCGACATGCCGGTCGTTATCTCGATGCTGAATTCCTACTCCGGTTGGGCGGCCTGCGGCATCGGTTTCACGCTGTCGAACAGCCTGTTGATCATCACCGGTGCGCTCGTCGGCTCGTCGGGCGCCATCCTTAGCTACATCATGTGCAAGGGGATGAACCGCTCGATCTTCAACGTGATCCTGGGCGGGTTTGGAACCGAGGGCGGTGCGATAACCGTCGGCGCCGGCCGCGGCGACCGCTCGGTCAAATCCGGCAGCGCCGAGGACGCCGCCTTCATCCTGAAGAATGCCGGCTCGGTGATCATCGTGCCGGGCTATGGCATGGCGGTCGCCCAAGCCCAGCACGCGCTGCGCGAGGAGGCCGATCTGTTGAAGAAGGACGGGGTCAAAGTACGCTATGCGATCCATCCGGTCGCCGGCCGCATGCCCGGCCATATGAACGTGCTGCTCGCCGAGGCCAACGTCCCCTATGATGAGGTCTTTGAGCTCGACGAGATCAACCGCGACTTTGCCTCGACCGACGTGGCCTTTGTCATTGGCGCCAACGACGTGACCAACCCGGCGGCGAAGACCGATCCCTCTTCGCCAATCTACGGCATGCCGATCCTCGACGTCGAACGCGCTAAAACCGTTCTCTTCGTCAAGCGCTCAATGGCCTCAGGCTACGCCGGTGTCGAGAACGAACTGTTTTACCGCGACAACACAATGATGCTGTTTGGCGACGCAAAGAAAATGTGCGAGGAGATCGTCAAAGCACTCGAGTAGTCGAGATCGCTCTCCGACAACTGCCGCCACGCTGTTACCGGTTCATCAGAATTGGATTAGGGGTTTTTTTGATCTGACACTTATTTATCAATGCACTATTCGAAATTTGATTCCCAATTTATGGATAAGATTTTCTTATGGATGAGATTTTGCTGCAGGCTATGCTTAGTAGCCCTCGCGCTCCAAGCGCTTGCGCAAAAGCTTGCGATAGCGACGAACCGCTTCGGCCTTCTCCCGGGCCCGCCGCTCCGAGGGTTTCTCGTAGTTGCGCCGCAGCTTCATTTCTCGGAACACCCCTTCGCGTTGCATTTTCTTCTTCAAGGCTCGTAAAGCCTGATCGACATTATTGTCGCGAACGAGGACTTGCACGGGGGCTTTTCTCCATCGATGGATATACGTGTAGCGGACTGCCGTAGCGATCCGCTTAGCGCAATATTTAGCACCTCTACAGGCTGCTGTGAAGGCGACCGAGCAGATGGTTTACCCCGGCCGATGATCCACCCATATTTTAGGGATGGCTCTATTGAAGATTGCCCGCATGGGGCACCCGGTTCTGCGTTCTGCTTCCAAGGCGGTTGATGACGCGACAGCGCCGTGGGTACGCCGGCTCGTCGAGGATATGATCGAGACGATGGAGGATGCCGGCGGCACGGGCATCGCCGCTCCGCAGGTTCACGAGCCGCACCGGATTGTCGTCTTCCGCGTTCCGGACGAGCGGGTCACCGAAATGCCCGGCGACGTCGCTCAAGATCTGACGGTGCTGGTCAACCCGATCGTCGAGCTCATCGGACAGGAGCGGGCTCTCGGTTGGGAGGGCTGCCTATCGGTCCCCGGATTGCGCGGCGTCGTGCCCCGGCACTTGCGCATCCGCTATCGCGGGACGAGCCCCGAGGGGCATGTCATCGAGCGCACGGTCGAGGGCTTCCATGCCCGGGTCGTCCAGCACGAATGCGATCACCTCGACGGGATCCTCTACCCGCAGCGGATGACCGATCACCGGTTGCTCGTTTTCCTCGAAGAGCTGCAGCGGCACCCGATTGATCTGTCAGCCTTTCTCAACGAAAACAGAGCCGGATGAGGAGCCCGCTGGCCGACGATCGGCGCGCGGCGCTGATTGCAGCGATGCTCCCGAACGTGGCGTTCGACGGCTGGTCGCGCCCGGCGTTGCGGGCGGCGGCGCGGCGCGTTGGCATGCCTGCCGACGAGGCGTTGGCGCTGTTTCCGAATGGGACCGCCGAGCTCGTTGCCTGCTTCAGCAGGTGGGCGGATGCCCGCATGCTCGATCGGCTCGAAGCCATGGTTCCCGAGCCGTTGCGTATTTCCGATCGCGTCGCGCTCGCGATCGCCACCCGGTTGGAAATCATCGCGCCATGGCGCGAAGCGGTTCGCCGCGCCCTATCGGTGCTGGCCCTGCCGCGACACGCACCACTCGGCTTGCGCCTGCTGTACGAGACCGTCGACGGCATCTGGTACGCCGCCGGGGACCGCGCAACCGATTTCAGCTTTTATACGAAGCGGGTCACCCTTGCGGTGATCTACGCTGCCACCTTGCTTTATTGGCTCGAAGACAGCTCGCCGGACTTCTCCGACACCCGCGCCTTTCTCGCGCGCCGGCTTTCCGAGGTGGCTGCCATCGGCAAGGCACGCCACCGGTTTGAAACGGCGGTAGAACGCCTGCCTAACCCAGTCCGTCTGCTGCGCCAGTCCCGTTGATTCGATTGGCCCAAGCCGCCGTTGGAGCTTTTCGATCTCAGCGATGCGGGATGAGGCGCGTGGCGTGGCCCATCTTGCGGCCGGGTTGGGTTTCGGCTTTGCCGTAGAGGTGGAGTTTGGCCAGCGGGTCGTTCAGCGCATCCCGCCATTTCTCGACCTCGCTGCCGATCAGGTTCTTCATCACCGCGTCGGAATGATGCTCGACCGAGCCGAGCGGCAGGCCGCACAAGGCGCGCACCAGCTGCTCGAACTGGCTCGTGATGCAGGCGTCGATGGTCCAATGTCCCGAGTTATGGGGGCGCGGCGCGAT
>DASQCY010000001.1:0-2952 GCA_035634495.1 Allostellaceae bacterium | reverse complement strand
AGCGCGCGACCACCGATGCGCACAGGTTTCCCGTCCTCGGACAGCGTGCGCTGAGCGGGGCGCAACCGAAACGGTCCGAAGGTTAAGACTTCTTCATTCATCGGGCAATCGCCCTCAACCCCTTACGTAGGTTGCACAACGGCTCAGGGTTGGTTCGGTTATCGCTCCGCGATTATAGACTCGTCTCGGCGGATTCCAGATTTTTTCACGTCCCAGTACGCGGCTGCACGCGCTCGGTGCACCGACGACCGACCCCGTAACCCCGGCCAACATCGCCTATCGTAAGGTGTCGAGCAGCACTCTTGCCGATTTGAGATCGGTCGTGTCGAACCCCTCGGTAAAGCGGTTGTAAACTGGTTGCAGTAGCTCGCAGGCTTCTGCAGCACGATGCCGATCTCGCCACAGCCGAGCGAGACTCGTAGCGGTTCTTAGCTCCCAGGAGAGGGCGTCCTGGCGGCGGGCGGAGTCGAGCGCCTCCAGGAAATATTCCTCGGCCACAGCAGGGGCGTCCACCGCATTCTGTAGCAAGATCAATTCGCCTTTGATGCGTAGCAGTTCGGCCAGATACCAGCGTTAGTCGCGTGCTTTGCAACGCGCGAGCGCCTCCTCAATGGTTTCGAGGCCCAGCCCGATCTCACCGGTCTTACCGAGAGAAGCCGCGAATTCGCCAAGCAGCAGGAGGAAGCGAGGCAGAAATCTCGCCTCGCCAGCAAGTTCAAGCCCATCGCGCAGGGCCCGGAGCCCGGCGTCGATATCATCGCGTTTGGCGATCACCAAGCCAAGGAAACAGCGCGCCCAGATATTCCACAGACGGATCGGATGGCGCTCAGTATGATCAAGGAGTAGAGCGCCATAGCGTTCTGCGCCGTCGAGATTGCCCGTCCAAAGAGCGATCGGGCATGCCCCTTGGCCGAGGACGCTGCAGAACGACAGAGCCTGCCCGACAGCGTTTCCCTCGTCGATGTTGTGCTCGACCACACGCAGCGCCTGCTCGGCAAATCCTTGCAGCCACAGGATGCGAGCCTGAAAATAATGCGTCGACACCCGCATGTCGAACCGTACGCGGACGATCTGCTGCTGCGCTAGGTTTCCCAGAAGGGCAAGCGCACGGTCGATATGATGGCGGGCTTCTCCTTGGTCGCCAAAGTAATGATGAGCGGTGGCAAGAAGACGATCCGCCATCAGTAGTTCGATCGTATCGCTCGATCTTGCCGTCAAATCGGCGAACCGCCGGGCAAATTGGAGAGCTGCGCGAAGATTGCCATTGTTGAATTGATCGATGCACAGGCTCCAGAGGGCGCGCAGTCGGTAGCTGTGGTCGTCGAGTTCGTCTGCGAGCTCGAGCGTAGTTGCCCAGGCGGGACCCGCCTCCCGGGCCCGGCCGACGCCGTAGGTCAGCGCCCAGCCAAGCGCTGCCGAGAGCTGCATGCGCCACCGCGCAGTCGCCGGCTGGCCGTCATCGAGGCCCGAGAGTGCCTGTTCCACCCGCTCGCGGCACTCGCCAAACAGTGAGAGCTGGACCCACAACGGTACAGCGGCAACGGTCAGCGCCACACCAATCTGCCGGTCGCCGTCCGGAGACATTGCCCAATTGAGAGCCGCTCGCACATTTGCGAGATGTCGGCCATAGGTACCCAGCCACTGAGCCTGGGATTGCGACTCGCTATCGGCTTCGGCGGGCGCGAACACGGTAAGATAATATTCAGCATGGCGGCGGGCGATTTGCCGGAATTCACTAGAGTTCCTTAGCTTCTCCAAGGCGTAGAGGCGTGTAGTGTCAAGCAGGCGATATTGCGGAAGCTCGCCCCGAGCATCGGCAGCCACGAGTGACTTGCCGACGAGATTGGCAATGCAATCTACAATATCAGACGAGCCGGGATCAGCGGTAACGGCAATCCCAGCTCGCAGCGGGAACTCGCCAGCAAACACACCCAGTCGGCGCAGCACCTTGCGCTCTTCTTCCTGCAGCAACTGATAGCTCCAGTCGAGCGCAGCACTGAGCGTCTGGTGCCGGGGCAGCGCCGTCCGCCGCCCAGCGGTTAAGAGCCGGAACCGGTCATCCAGATGCGCCGCCAAATCGCGCACGCCAAAGGCGCCGACACGCGCCGCTGCCAGCTCGAGCGCCAGCGGTATCCCGTCGAGCCGGCGACAGATCTCCAGGACTGCCGGCACGTCGGAGTCAGCCATCGCGAACTCGTCCATTGCCGCCGTCGCGCGTTCGTTGAACAGCCGTACGGCCGAATAGCGTAGCGCCTCGGCGGCGAACATGATCGGATCAGCCGGAAGCTCCAGCGCCGCCAGGCGATGCAGCGTTTCGCCCTCTGCCCGCAGAGGCTCGCGGCTGGTCGTCAACATGCCGACGCCGGGAGCGGCCTTGAGCAGCGTTTCCGCCAGCGAGGCCGCCGCGCCAATGACGTGCTCGCAGCTGTCGAGCACGAGCAACGCGTTCTTGTCGCGCAACCACGCGGCCAGCGCCCCCGTGTGGTCGCCACCTGAAGGATGGACTCCCAGCGCGGCGCCAACCGCACTCGGCACGAGATCGGGATCGGACAGCGAGGCCAGCTCGACGAACCAGACGCCGTCCTTGTAGGATGCACGCGCGCGGTCCGCGACGGCGACGGCCACCGTCGTCTTGCCGATCCCGCCTGGCCCGACGATCGTCATAAAGCGGCGCCGGGCCAGCTGTGTCGTCAACGCAGAAATGATCTCGTCGCGGCCGACAACGCGCGTAAGCAATGCCGGCAGACTCCCCGCCACGTCCGCCCCGTCCGGCACGGCGATTACCGAAGCGGCGTTCTCGCGCGTCACCGATGCGACAAAGGCGTAACCTCGCCCGGGGTGGTTGGCGATGTAGCGCTTGCCGCCACGACCGTCGCCGAGCGCCTTGCGCAGCGCTGCAACATGGACCCTGAGGGCGGCCTCTTCGACGACCGTGTTGGGCCACGCGCGGGC